>JAOUHR010000330.1 GCA_029884515.1 Gemmatimonadota bacterium | reverse complement strand
GCGAATGCGCTCCGGCGGCAGCTCGGCGGGGAGCGCGACGGCGGTGAGCGTGGTCGCCCGCCGCCGGAGCGCCGGACACTGCGGCGCGAGGCCAAGGGCGGCCACGCCGTCACGCGTCGCCGCCGCCAACTCCGCATGACGCTGCTGCACCGCGGGAAGGGTCTCTTCGTGCAGCATCCGCAGGGCCTCGCCCACCTGGAGCACGACGTGCACCGGGGGCGTGCCCGGCGTCTCGGGCTTCGCCTTCGTCACCTGACGGCGGATCTCGGCGAAATCCCAGTAGTTGCGCGGGAGCCGCGCCGTCTCGCTCGCCGCCCACGCCCGGTCGCTCACCACGGTGAACGCGAGTCCCGGCGACGACATGAGGCATTTCTGCGACGCGACGATCGCCACATCCACACCCCACTCGTCGAACGCGAACGGCATGCCGACGATCGACGACACGCCGTCCACGAGGGTCAGCACCCCGTGCGTGCGGGCGACGTGTGCGATCCCCGCGACATCGTTGGCCACGCCCGTCGACGTGTCGCCGTACGACATCGCGACGGCCTTCACCGCAGGACGCGCGGCGAGCAACGCGTCGAGTTCCGCAGGGTCGGCGTCGCGCTCCCAGTCCTCGGCGACTCGGTGCACCACGAGGCCGTACGACTCCGCGAACCGCGCCCAGAACTCGCCGAACCGCCCGTTGCAGCAGACCGCGATCTCGTCGCCCGCGGAGAAGAGGTTGCAGATGGTGGCTTCCATCGCCCCGCGTCCGGTGGTGTGCACGGGGAGCACCGGCTCGCGCGTCCCGAAGGCGGGGCGGAGCAACTCGAGCATGGAGGCGAGTTCCGCCGAGAACTCCGCCGTGCGGTGGTGGATCATGGGGCGCGCGCCGGCGCGCAGCACGCGCTCGGGCAGGCGCGTGGGACCCGGCGTCATGAGCAGGAGCGGCGCGCTCGATGGGGCGCTCATGCGTGCGCCCCGCGTCCCGTGCCGCGTCCGGCGCCGCGACTCATTCGATGACCCCGTTGCGACGCAGCGTGTCGTCGATCTCCGCCTTGAACAACCCGCCCCTGGCGATCTCGGCGATCCGTTTCTTCTCGCGCTCGAGGAACCCGGCCACGAGGTCCAACACCTCGGCCGCGTGCGCGCGCGGGACCACCGTCACGCCGTCCCCATCGCCGACGATCACGTCTCCCGGCGCGACGACCGTGCCGCCACAGCTGATCGGGACGTTGATCTCACCCGGGCCGTCCTTGTCGCAGCTCCCGGGGCTCACGCTGCGGCTGTATGCGGGGAAGGCGAGCCGTATGATCCCCTCCACGTCGCGGATCGCCCCGTCGACGATGATCCCGCCGAGCTTCGCGGCCGCCGCGGTGTGGCACATGAGTTCGCCGAACACGGCGCTCGTCGTGTTGCCGCCCGTGTTCACCACCACGACCTCGCCCGGGCGCGCCAGCTGCAGCGCCTTGTGCACCATGAGGTTGTCCGCCGGTCGCGCGTTCACCGTGACCGCGAGCCCGCAGAGGGGGAGGCCTGACCGCGACCGGATCGCCGGATCCATGAAGTTGAAGCGCCCCATCGCGTCGGCGAGCGTGGACGAGGTGAGGCCGCGGAACCGGGCCACGAGATCCGCGGCCAGCGGTGGTGGTGAGGGCAGGACGCGGAAGCCGAGCTTCCCCGGGGCAGTCATCTTCGCGGACTCCGAAGTGGGTGGTCGGGCTCAAGCCACGTCTATATATAGATGGACCGGCCGTCGGCGCCCAGCCGAGCGCCTTACAGCAGGCCCTCGAGCCCGGCCGTCCGCAACAGCCGCGCATAGCGCGGATCCCCCGCCAACCCGCGCCGGTCGAACGGCAGGTCCGTCAGCACCCGGATCAGCCGCCCGGGCCGCACGTAGTAGCCGCGCTCCACCCAGTCCATCGCACGCTTCCACTCGCCGAGCTCGCCGCTGATGATGATGATGCGGTCGGAGAGCTGGCGGCTCGTCTGGCGATCCTTGAAGGGGTCCTCCTTCGCGGCGAGTGCCACCAGTTCCTCGAGCTCTGTCTGCAAGTCCTGCCTTCGCGCAGTCTCCCAGCCCTCGCGCTCGTACGTCTGTGTGAGCCGCTCGAGTCGTTCGAACAGGCGGTTCGTGCCGAGCAGCGTGCGGCGCGAGGTGTAGGCGTCCTCGGTGCGCCCGGCGCGGTGGCAGGTCATCTCGAGGCGCTCCATCGCCTGGTCATACCGGGGCGTGAGACGGAGCGCGGCCTGCAGCGGTGTGATGGCCTCCACGTAGCGACCGACCGACATCAGGACGTCCGCGAGCGCGACGTGGGCATGCGGCGAATCGGGCATCAGCGCCACCGCGCGCTCGACGTGTGCCAGCGCCTCGTCGAACCGGCCCGACATCTTGAGCCAGGTGGAGTAGTGGCGGTGCGCGGACCCGTCCTCGGGCGCAAGCGCGACGCCGCGATCGAGGTACCGTCCTGCCCCGTGGAAATCGTTGTTCCAATACAACCGCATGATCCCGATGGACGTCTGGAGCTCGCCGACCGAGTCATCGATCGCTGCCGCCGCCATCCGGAGGCGTTGCGCTTCCTCGTAACACGCCTCTTCGTCCACGAACCCGCGGAATCCCTGGGCCATGACGATGTCCGCGAGCACCGCCATCGCAGCCACGCGCCGCGGCTCGAGCGTCAGCGCCCTCTCGGCGAGCACCCGCGCAAGCGCGAGCACGTCACGCGTGCCGTGACCGCCCTGGACGCCCTGGTTGAAGAGGCGTCGCGCCTCCTTGAGGGTGCGCTGCGCCTCGGTGTCCTCGCGCGAGTCGTCGACACTCGCCGGCGCGGTCACAGGTGCCGGCATCGCCCTTGGCGCCCGTGCACCGGTGTCGCGGGAGAGCGTGCGCAGCAACTCGACGAGCTCGGCCGCCGACGCCGGCCGCGCGCCGGGCTCCTTCGCGAGCAGCCGCTCGATCAGCTGGCCCAACGGCGCCGGCGCGCCGGGAAGGCGGCGCACGACATCCGGGATCGTCGACAGGTGCTGGGAGAGCACGCTCATCGCGGTCAGGCCGCTGAACGGCGGCTCGCCACTCAGCAATTCGAAGAGCACGCAACCGAGCGAGTAGAGGTCTGCGCGCGCGTCGAGCGTGCGCTCGCCCAAGGCCTGCTCAGGACTCATGTACGCCACGGTCCCGATCGTGACGCCCTCGGTGGTCAGCGTCTCGGCCTTGGGCTCCGTACCCACCGAGTGCGCGATGCCGAAGTCCGCGACGACCGCACGCCCGTTGGCGCTGAAGATGTTCTCGGGCTTGATGTCGCGGTGCACGAACCCCATCGCGTGGGCATACGCGAGCGCTTCCGCGACGTCACCGATCAATCGGAGCGCCTGGTCCACCGGCAGCCGCTTCTGCGTCGCGAGCACGCCGCGCAGGGTGGTGCCGGCGATGCAGGGCATGACGTAGTAGAGCCGGTCCCCGTGCCAGCCGCTGTCGAAGAGGGGGACGATCGAGGGGTGCACCAGCCA
>JAOUHR010000019.1 GCA_029884515.1 Gemmatimonadota bacterium | reverse complement strand
CGGGTGCGCGACCTCGCCGTTGGCGCGCAACAGCGGCTCGAGATCGTCAAGGCGCTCGCGCACGAGGCGCGGATCCTGATCCTCGACGAACCGACGGCGGTACTGGCTCCCACCGAGAGCGACGACCTCCTGCGCTGGCTCAGGCGGTTCGCGGAGGGAGGTGGCACGGCGGTGCTGATCACGCACAAGCTGCGCGAGGCGCTCGCCGTCGCCGACGATCTCACCGTCCTGCGGCGGGGCCGCACGGTGCTGGCGGCATCGCGAGCGTCCGTGGACGAGGCGGCGGTGGTCGCGGCCCTGGTCGGCGACACTTCGGATGCCGACACGCGGCTCGCCGCGCCGTCGCCGGCGAGGCGCTCTGCGGCACCGAGCGCGCCGGACACGGTACTCGCCGTGGAGGACGTGAGCTACGTGGACGCGCAAGGCGTGACCCGTCTCGACGGCGCATCGCTCGCCGTGCGCGCAGGCGAGGTGGTGGGAGTGCTGGGCGTGGAGGGCGCGGGCCAGCGCGAGTTGCTGCGGATCCTCGCTGGACGGCTCGCACCGACGCGCGGCACGGTGAGGCGTCCCGCGCGCGTGGGCTTCATCCCGGAGGACCGGCTGCACGACGCCCTCATTCCATCACTCTCGCTGACGGAGAACCTCGCGCTGGCGGAGGCCGGGCAGTTGCGCGGACTGATCCGGTGGCGGGCGATCGCCGAGCGAACGGCGGTGCTGCTCGCCCGGTTCGAGGTACGTGCGCCCGGCCCGGCGACGCCAGCGCACACGCTCTCAGGCGGGAACCAGCAGAAGTTCGTCGTCGGGCGCGAGCGCGAGCTCGCCCGTCGCGAGCGCGCCGGCCGCGCGCTCGTGGCGGAGAATCCGACGCGCGGGCTCGACCTCCGCGCGGCGGCTCGCGTGCGTGATGAAGTTGGCGGGCGCAGTGCCGACACGGCGGTCGTGTTCTATTCCGCCGACATCGACGAGGTGCTCGCGGTGGCGGACAGGGTGGTGGTCCTCTTCGGCGGGCGCCTTCGCGAGGTGGCGCGCCCCAGCGACCCCGACGACCGCACGCCGTATGCGCGCGCGATGACCGGAGCGACCGGCTGATGGATGCGCTGCTCGCCCTCTGGGACGGCGCCTTCGGGTCATCGTACGCCTTCTGGTCCGCGACGCTCGTGCGCGCAACGCCGCTGCTCTTCGTCGGCCTCGCTGTTGCCGTGGCGTTCCGTGCCGGCGTGCTGAATATCGGTGCGGAGGGACAGTTGCTGGTGGGCGCGATCGTCGCGTCGAGCATCGCACTGCACAACGCGGGCGCGCCACGGGCCGTGGTGATCGTCGCCATGATCGTGGGAGGGGCTGCGGGCGGAGCTGCGTGGGCAGGGATCGCGGAGTGGCTACGCCGGCGCTTCGGCGTGCTCGAAGTGATCAGCACCATCATGCTCAACTTCGTCGCGCTCGCGCTGCTCAGCTGGGTGGTGCGCGGCCCGCTGCAGGAACCCAGCGGCATCTATCCGCAGTCCGCGGCGTTCCCCGAGGCGAGCCACTGGCCATTCCTGATCCCGGGGCAGCGGCTGCACCTCGGGTTCCTGCTCGGCGCCGCCCTCGCGCTCGGCGCCTGGTTCCTTCTTGCGCGCAGCGCCGCCGGGTTCCGTGTGCGTGTGGTGGGCGCCGGTGCACGGGCCGCCGTGAGCGCCGGCGGCGTGGACGCACAGCGCACCATCACCACAGTGTTCCTCCTCAGCGGTGCGTGCGCGGGATTGGCGGGCGCGTCCGAGGTGGGCGGCGTGACGTGGGCACTCTACGAGGGGCTCTCACCAGGATACGGCTACACCGCGATCGCAGTGGCGCTGCTCGCCCGACTCGACCCGCGCTGGGTGGTGCTGAGCGCCGTGTTCTTCGGCGCGCTCGACGCGGGCGCCGCCGCGATGCAGCGCGATGCCGGCGTTCCCTCCGTGGTAGGGCAGGTGGTGGTCGCGGCCGTGGTGCTGCTCGTGCTCGCGAGTGGTGCGGTGCGGGACCGGATCCCCCGTGCGCGCGCCGCCGCACCTGAGGCGCTCGGCTGATGGACGCACTCCTGACGCCCTTCCTCGAGGCGACGTTGCGCACGGCGACACCGCTGGCCTTCGCCGCGCTGGGCGAGCTGGTGACCGAGCGCTCGGGCGTGATCAACCTCGGGCTTGAGGGATCGATCGTCGCTGGATGCCTGGGTGCACTGGTCGTGGCCGGCGCCGCGGGACCCGCTGCCGGATTCCTGGGAGGTGCGGCGGCCGGCGTGCTGCTCGCATCCCTGCTGGCCCTCTTCGTCATCACCCTGCGCACGGACCAGATCATCGCGGGCACCGCGGTGACGATGCTCGGCCTCGGCCTCACCGGCACTCTCTATCGCGTCCTCTACGGTGTCGGCGGCGCGGGGCTCTCGACGCCCACCGTCGCACCGTACACGATCCCGCTGCTCGCCGACATCCCGGTGCTGGGCCCGGCCCTCTTCCGGCAGACCGCGCCGACGTACGCGCTCTACGTGGCGCTGCCCCTCATCGCCTGGTGGCTACATCGCACGCACGGCGGGCTCGCGCTGCGCGCGACGGGCGAGCGCGCGGAATCGGCGGTCGCGGCCGGTGTACCCGTGGCGCGCATGCGCTGGGCGGCGATCCTCTTCGGCGGCGCGATGGGCGGACTTGGCGGCGCCACACTCGTGCTCGCGCAGGTGGGGTCGTTCAATGAGGGGATGAGCGCGGGCCGCGGCTTCATCGCGATCGCCATCGTCGTGCTCGGACGTTGGTCGGCGTGGGGCACCGCCGCCGCGTCGCTGGTGTTCGGCGGCGCGTTCGCGCTGCAATACCTCTTCCAGTCGACCGGCTTGGACGTGCCCTACTCGCTGTTCCTCGCGTTCCCGTACGTGCTCACGCTGGCGCTCCTCGCGCTCCTGCGCGGCCGGTCGGCGGCACCGGCGGGGCTCGCACAGGGCTGACGGCGATGCGGCGACCCGTGCCGCGCGCGTCGCGCGCGCGTGCGGCGCCCGCGATCGAACGTGTCACCCGCAGCGCGCAATGGGACCGCTCCACTCGAGCGTCCAAACGCCGTCGGCACGAGTGACGATCTCGAGGGTCATCCCGCTGGCGCGATCCCGCACGAAGAGCAGGGACGCGCGCGCATCGGGCCGCGCGACGGCGGCCACGAGATCGCGCGGGTCCAGCATCTCCTCACGGCCCACCTCCCGCACATACCACTGCTCGATCAGCGGGTCGCGCACGCCCTGTCGCACGCCGGGCACGGCGACAACGACGAACGCCTCCTCGAGTGGGTTCGATTCCATCGGCAGCCGCCGTTCGACGAACGCGACCACGGCGGTGTCGCCCGCGGAGAGCGTGACGGACCAGGCATCGCGCACCACGACCGGCAGGCCACGGAAGTCCGCGACACCGGTGTCGCTGGGCAAGGCGTCCACCGCGCGCGCGAGGCGCACCGCGAGGCGAGCCGAGTCGCGCGCCGCCATCTCGCCGAGAGGGCGCGCGTCGAGGCGCACGAGGCCTTCATCGAGCGGCGTGAGGCTCCATCCCGCACCGGCGGCGGACGCGTCGCGCACGCAGGCGTGCAGGAGGATCGGCCTCGGCGTGGCGACCTCCGACGACTCCCCGGGTCGCACGGCGAGTGGCGGCGTCGAGTCGCGCAGGGTTGCCGTACTGGCGGTCGATCCCGCGGGCATGCGGGGCTCCGGTGCGCCACAGGCGATCGGCGAGAGGAGCGCTGCGCACGCCGCCGCCATGCGCGCGATCCGCATGGTGCGCATGATGCGCAGCCTGCCCACGATGTGTGTCCGGGTCATCGCTTCGGCGGCAGGTAGGGGCCGCCGAGGTCCCAGTGCCACGCGTCACGCCGGACGCCGTCGCGTGGATCCTTGAGCGGATGGAACTGCAGGCGCCCTTCCGGGATGCCGACGCGCCGGCCCCACGTGAGGAGCCGTTCGCGGTCGGTGGAGACGAGGTGCGCGAGGCGGCGTCCGAACCAGAGGTGGCGATGCAGCCAGAGCCCGCCGTCCATCGCGTGGATCATGCCCGCACGACGGTCACGGAACTCCTGCCATTCAAGGGAGAGCGCGGCCGGGTCCTGCGGTGGCGCCATCTGCGGGCGCGGCGGATCCGCCGCGCCGTTCACTGACAGGCCACCTGCCCTTCGGAGGTGGCGGGCGCCGGCGCCGTTACCAGCCCGGAGAAGTAGGCGCACGTCAGCGGATACGAGAGCGGGTGCGTGGCGATCGCGGCGAAGCCGCCCGCTGTCGCCGTGACGATCTGCAACTGCGTCCCGTTCGTCGTCTTGTAGTTCAGGACCATCGTGTCGGCGCTGTACGTCTGCCACACGAAGAAGTACGCCTCCTCGGCGGTAGCGAGGTTGCGCAGGTCGGCCTTGAGCGACGCCGCGTAGGCGCGCCCCTTCGTGGACGCGAACTTCGGCACCGCGATGGCCGCCAGGATGCCGATGATCACCACCACGATCAACAACTCGATCAGCGTAAAACCACGCCGCTTGGCTCGCGCCATCTGGTGTCCTGAGAAGGAGGCCTGCGGTCCCGCGTGCGGGTGAGAGTAGTTACGCCGCAGGACGAATGGTGTCGCACCCGATCACGCGATACCAGCCGCCTAGGGAGCAATCCCCAAGCCACAATTCCACGAAGGCTCCTAACACATTGCCCCACAACCGTTTGTGGCGCAAGCCCTCGCGCCAGTCCCGGCCTGGCAACGGGCATCCCCCGTCGGTTCTCGCAGGATGCAAGTGCTACGACCGTCGCGATTTGCCCGGTCAGGCCTTCGCTTCGAGCCAGTTGGGGCCTGAGCCGATGTCCACCACGAGCGGTACGTCGAGGGCGATCGCGGTGGTCATCTCGCGCTCGACGACTGCGCGGAGTGCCTTCTCCTCTCCCGGGGGACACTCGAACACGAGTTCGTCGTGCACCTGGAGCAGCATGCGCGATTCCATCGCGGTGCGTTGAAGCTCGGCGTGGATGCGGATCATCGCGACCTTGATGAGGTCGGCGGCCGAACCCTGGATGGGGCTGTTCTGCGCGAGCCGCTCGCCGAACGACCGCGTGTTGAAGTTGCGGTCCATGATCTCCGGGATGTAGCGGCGGCGGCGGAAGATCGTCTCGACGTACCCCTTCACGCGCGCCTGCTCCACCGACGCGTCGAGCCACTTCCGCACGCCCGCGAAGCGCTCGAAGTAGGTCTCGATGAAGACCTTGGCCTCGGCGTGTTCCACGTGCAGTTGCCGCGAGAGTGCGTGGGCACCCTGGCCGTAGATCGTGGCAAAGTTGATCGTCTTCGCGCGCGCGCGCATCTCGGCGGTCACCGCGTCGAGCGGCACGCCGAAGATCACGCTGGCCGTCTGCCGGTGGATGTCGCCACCGGCACGGAACGCCTCGACGAAGGCCGCGTCGTGCGAGAGGTGCGCGAGGAGGCGCAGCTCGATCTGCGAGTAGTCGGCGGCCACGAGACGCCAGCCCGTTCTCGGAATGAAGCCGCGGCGGATGTCCTTCCCGAGTTCCCGGCGGATGGGGATGTTCTGGAGGTTCGGGTCGCTCGAGGAGAGGCGGCCGGTGCTCGCCACCGTCTGATTGAACGATGTGTGCAGGCGCCCCGTGTGCGGGTTGACCAGGCCGGGCAGCGTGTCGAGATAGGTGTTCTCGAGCTTCGCGAGTTCACGGTACTCCATCAGGAGTTCCGGCAACACGTGCCCTTCGTCCGCGAGTTCCTGCAGCACGCCTGCATCGGTACTCGGTCCGGTGGCCGTCTTCTTCTTCACCGGGAGGCCCATCTTCTCGAAGAGGATCGTCCGCAGCTGGGGATTGGACGCGATGTTGAACTCCTCGCCGGCCTCCGCGTAGATCTGCTGCTCGATCTCACCACGCGCGCCCTCGAAGCGCGCCTTGAGCGAATGGAACCAGGGAACGTCGATCGTGATGCCCGTCCACTCCATCTCGGCGAGCACCTCCACCAGCGGCAGCTCGAGTTCGTGCAGCAGGCGCTCGGCCTCGTGCTCCTTGAGTCGCGGCTCGAGCATGTGCCGGAGCCGCAGGGCGATGTCGCTGTCGGCACTCGAGTACTCGCAGGCTGCGGAGATCGGCACCTCGTCGAAGGGGATCTGCTGTTTTCCCTTGCCGCAGAGCTCGTCGTAGCCGGTCATCGCGACGCCGAGGTTCTCGACCGCCAGCGCGTCGATCGCGTTGGAGCGCCGGCTCGGGTCGAGCACGTAGCTCGCGAGCATCGAGTCGAAGTCAAGGCCGCGGAGCGTGACGCCCGCGCGGCGGAGCACGAGCACGTCGTACTTCGCGTTGTGCGCCGTCTTCCGGACGGCGGGGTCCTCGAGGAGCGCGCGCAGGTCGGCCACCTCGTCGGAGAGGAGCGGCGGGAGGTTCACCACCGGGTGCTCGCCCTCCGCGAGCAGGCGTGCCGCGATGGAGCCGTCGACGTTGGTCTTTCGCGGCTTCTTCGGCTTCCCCGCCGGCACGTCGCCCAGGGCGAGGCCGCCCTGCGCGTCGCGCGGGAGCGCGTGCGCGAAGGGGAGGTACCAGGCCTTGCCCGGCGCGGTCGCGACCGAGATCGCGACGAGGTTCGCGCGCAGTGGCGTGATGATCGGGGGCGCGTCGGCGTCGAGCACCGTCTCCGTGTCCACGGCGATCATGCCCGCCTTGCGTGCATCGGCGATCATCTCGGCCACGAGCGCCGGTGTGTCGGCCACGCGGTAGTCGGTGGCGACGGCGGCCGGCGTGCCGGGCACGTGCGTCGCGGCGTCGCTGGCCGTGCCGGCGCTGGGCGACGACTCGCCGTCGCCCTCGGTCGCGTCCGCGCCCTTCTTGCTGCGCTTGCCTCCACTCGCCGCCGGTGGCGCGCCGCCCTCGGCCTGCACCGCCGCCGCGCGCGCCGCGCTGTTGAACTCGAGCTCGACGAAGAGGTCGCGGAGCGCCGCCCAGTCCGGCGGATCGAGCGTGAGTGCGGCGGGGTCGAGCGTGACCGGCAGGTCGTGGTGCAGCGTGACCAGCTGCTTCGAGAGCTTCGCGGCGTCCACCTGCGTGGCCAGCGCGTTGCGCGTGCGGGTGGGCTCGATCTCGTCGACGTGGGCGATCATCTCCTCCACCGTGCCCCACTGCTCGACGAGCGCGAGGGCGCCCTTGGCACCGATCCCCTTCACGCCGGGCACGTTGTCCGCCGTGTCGCCGACGAGCGCGAGGTAGTCCACCACGCGTTCGGCCGGAACGCCGAGTCGCTCGTGCGCGTTCTCCACTCCGTACCACTTTTCGACCGTGCGTCCCGGCGGGCCGTGCCATGGATTCAGGATCCAGATGCGCGGCCGGACGAGCTGCATCAGGTCCTTGTCCCCCGAGACGACGCAGACCTCGAACTCCTGCGCTGCACCCTGCAGCGCGAGCGTCGCGATCACGTCGTCGGCCTCGTAGCCCTCGAGCTCGAGGGTGGGGATCCGGTAGCCCGCGAGGATCTGGTGCACGCGCTCGACGCCGGTGTCGAAGTCCTGCTGCTCCTCCTCCGGGAGGGCGACGCGGTTGGCCTTGTACTCCTCGAGCAGTTCCTCGCGCCCGGACGATCCCGCGTCATTCACCCAACCGAGGTAGTCCGGCTTGTGTTTCTCGATGAGCCGGCGGATGAAGTCGCTCACACCCTTCGCCATGCCGGTGTTCTCGCCGCGCGCGTTGCGGAGCGGGGTCCCGCCGCCGAGAGCATGGAAGGCGCGGTAGATCAGCGCATAGCCATCGATCAGATAGAGCCGGGGCCGGCCGGGCATCGTCATGCGGGTAACCTACGCGACCACGAGCACCCACGCCGCGAGCCCCGCGGCTGCCGCGACGCGCACGTTGTCGTCGAGCGCGAGGCGCGGGCGCTCGGTGGCGGCGGTGATGGCGCCGACGACGAGCGCGGCAACCGGCGGGGCGGCGACGAGCCACCACGCGCCGAGCGCCGTCGCGAGCGCGCAGGTGATCGTTCCGGTCCAGGTCTTCGGCCCGCCTTCGCGCGCGACGAGCCGGCCGGTGATGGACGCGAGGCCATCGCCCACCGCGGCCGCCCAGAGCGCGACGATCGCCGCGGCGGCCGGAAGCAGCAGTGTGGCGCCGAGCATGGCGAGCACCAGCCACGTGGCACCGGTGAGTGCGGCACGCTCGTGCGGGCGGAGCAGCGCCCCGACCGTGGCCACGAAGCGTCGTTGCACGGCGGGCGACCGGCGCCGGGCGGTCTCCACCAGCAGCGCGACGGAGGCGGCCGCGAGCAGGAGCGCGCGGACCTCGGGCGCGGTGAGGGCGCCAGCGCTCCATGCGACCGGAAGAGCGGCGAACGTGAGGTGCAGCGCCTTGCGCGCGAGTTCGGCGCGGACCGGCGCCGGGCCCGGCCGTGCGCGCGCACTCACTTCAGCTTGCGACGATACTCCTGCTCGAATCGCGCGTCGCTCGACTGCGTGAGGCGCCACCGCCCGGTCCCGGTCTGGTCGTAGAAGACGAGCTGCAGGTTCATCCCCTGGTATTCCCAGACCTGCTGGCGTCCGCGTTGGAAGTCCGCGCCCGGCGGCTCCATCAGCACGTCGGGTTCGCCGAGCGTGATGTACACGCGCCCGCGGTCGGTCATCCAGCCGGGGGTGGTCTCCTCGCGATAGCGCGCGTTCGCGACCACGAGCTTGGCGAAGTACGCGCGCAGGTCCTCGTGGATCGCGGTGTTGGGATCGCTGTCGGTCTCCCGCACGAACTCGGCCCATGCCTCGGGGCGCCGTTCGGGCGTCGCCTCGCGCAGCCGCGAGATGCGGTACGGCTGCGCGAAGCTCCGCAGATAGCTGAGCATGTCGTCGTACGAGGCGATCGGCAGGTCGTCACCGAAACCGACGAACACGTACGTGCTCGACGAGTCCGCGGTGCCCGGGTTCACGAACGTGAGCTCGGCGACGCCGATCCCGATCCGCGAGAGCGGGACCTGCACCACGCCCGAGACCATCGCGCCGGCGCGGGCGGGGAGGGTGACCGGTTCGCTCCAGAGTACGCGGCCTCCCTCGTTCCGCACCAGCAGCTCGAGGGGCGCGGCGGGGGCGCCGTAGCTCTCGACGTAGATGAGCATGGTGGTGTCGCGCGCGGCCGTGGCGGTCCCCCGCGGGCTCATCAGGATGTTCGGCAGGGAATCGCGCGCGGCGCGCGGCACGACACGCTGGATCGGGATCGGCGAGGAGATGCTCCCCGTCGCGAGCGCCGGGACGGTGATGTCGATCCGCTCGTCGGCATCGCGCCCGCTCTCCTCGTCGCGCAGGGAGACGGCGAGCGAGTAGCGCCCGGGCGTGAGGTCGATGATCTGCTGGAAGAGCACGCTCTCGTCGCTGCGGCTGGTCTCGCGGAACGACCCGACGATGACCTCCTCGCTCGCCTCGTGGCGCGCGACGAGCTGGCCGTCGCGATTGACCACGATGATGACCGAGTAGCGCGCGCGGAACCGGTTGTCGGCCTCGCGCGCGAAACTGAGCACGTTGTTCGAGAGCGAGAGTCCCACCACCGCGTGCGTGGTATCCGGGACGCTGCTCGCGAGGAAGGCGACGCGGCCGAGCATCGCCAGCGGGAAGCCGTGCGCGATCATCCCCATCTGGCGGTAGAGGGGCGTCGCGTCGAACGTCGGCGTCGAGGAGGCGCGGGCCACCGATGGGGCGGGCGCGCGTCCCGCCGGCGCGGACGACGCCGACGGCCCGCCGCAGGCGAGTGGCGCCAGGGCGAGGAGGGCGCCGGCGATGCGAACGCGCAGGACGGGATATCGAACGGTGGTCGGTCGCGGCATCGAGTCGGTGAGGAGGGTCGCGCGCGGTGGCACGGCAACGACTAATCTACCCCGCAGGACGGCAGCCGGTCATCATCACGCGGGCGCGGTGCTGCGGCGATGATGAGCCCCCGCGTGCGCGAGGCGCCTTCGCTTGCCTCCCCCGGATCCGCCGGGTAGCTTCGCCCCGTGTCTCGCGATCCCCTCGTCGGAACGACGCTGTCCGGTTACACCCTCCTCGACCGGGTCGGCGAGGGCGGCACGGCCACCGTGTACCGCGCCCGCCATGAGACCCACGGCGACGTCGCCTTGAAGGTGCTGCGGGAGAAGTTGCGCCAGGACCGCACCGCGGTGGCGCGCTTCGTGCGGGAGGCGAGCTTCGGCACGCGCGTCACGCACCCGAACGTGATCCGCACCATCCAGACGGGGGAGGAGAACGGCCTCCCGTTCCTCTGCATCGAGTGGGCGGAGGGCGAGCTCCTCGAGAGCTACGCCAAGCGCAACGCGCCCTTCCCGCCCGACGAGGTGGCCACGGTCATCACGCAGATCGCCGGCGCGGTGTACGCGGCGCACGCGGTGGGGATCGTGCATCGCGACCTGAAGCCCGACAACCTGATGTACGACCACGATTCGCGCACGGTGAAGCTGCTCGACTTCGGGATCGCCACGGCCACCGACGTCACGCCGGACCAGCGGCTCACGCGCGCGGGGTTCTTCGTCGGCACGCTGATGTACGTCGCGCCCGAGGCGCTCTCCGGCGAGGTCGTCTCGCCGGCGGCGGACCAGTACTCCCTCGCGACGATGGCCTACCTCTTCCTCACCGGCACGCTGCCGTACACGGCGAAGAGCCCGCGCGAGATGTTCACACAGCTCCTCTCGCAGCCGCCGATCCCACTCAACAAGGCGAAGCCGGACATTCAGTACGCCGAGGCAGTGGAGGCCGTCGTGATGAAGGGGCTCGCGAAGGAACCCACGGCACGCTACGCGGACGTGAATGCCTTCGCGGCCGCGCTCGCTGAGGCGCTCAAGGAGCCGTTCGCCGGGGAGCAGCCCGTGAGCGGGTTCATGTCGAAGATGAAGGGGCTCTTCGGCCGCTAGTCGGCGCGGCGCGCCCTACGGGCGCGCGGGATCCGCCGGTAGCCAACAGGTGAAGGTGGCGCCCTCTCCCGCCGCACTCTCGAGTGTGATGTCGCCGTCGAGGAGCCGCGCCAGGCGCCGCGTGATCGAGAGCCCAAGCCCCGTGCCGCGCCGCTCGCTGTCCCCGCGCGAGCCCGCATCCACCTGCTCGAACTCTTCGAAGATGCGGGTGTGGTCCTTCGCCGCGATGCCGATGCCCGTGTCCACCACCTGCAGCGCGATCCAGGCGCCGCCCGAGGCGAGGAGCGGGCGGTCGGCCGCCGTGCGGACGAAGCCGGTCACGGCGCCGTCCGGCACGTAACTCGCGCGCACCGTTATCGCGCCGGCCGGCGTGAACTTGATCGCGTTGCCGAGCAGGTTCACCAGGATCTGCCGCAGGTGCGTGGGATCGGTGCTCACGCGCGGCAACGTGGCCGGCACCTGCAGCGAGAGCGCGAGTCCCTTCTCGATGATGAGTGGCTCCACCTCACTCGCCACGTCGATCACGAAGGCGCGGAGCGAGAGCGGCTCGCGGTGCACGTCCAGCCGCCCGGCGGAGAGCCGCGCGAGGTCGAGAATCTGGTCCACCAGCGCCTGAAGGTGGCCCGCGGACGCCTGGATGTGTCCCACCGGTCCCACCATGCGCGGCCCGAGCTCGCCGTACGAGCCGTCCTGCAGGAGGTCGATGAAGCCGACGATCGCCGCCAGCGGCGTGCGCAACTCATGCGAGACGTTGGCAAGGAACTCCGACTTCGCGCGGTTCGCCCGCGCCAACTCGAAGGAGAGGTGCTCGAGTTCCGCACTCCGGTCCTTCAGCCGCCGCCGCTGCGCGCGTTCGTACAGCAGGAATGCGGAGAGCCCCGACGCGACCACGATCCCGATCACCCAGAGCAGCATCGCCGCCTCATTGACCCGTCTGAGATGGGGAGATAGCCTCCCCGGCATGGAACCGCACTCGCGCCTCCTCGACCTCCTCGCCCAGCGCAGCGCGACGCGCGGGACCTTCACCCTCGCCTCTGGCCGGCAGTCCGACCTCTACATCGACTGCCGGCCGACCACGATGCATCCCGAAGGGCTCTCCCTCATCGGACCGCTGGGGCTCCACGCCATCGGCGCCCGCGGCTGGCGTCCCGACGCGATCGGCGGCCTCACGCTCGGCGCCGATCCCGTGAGCTACGCCATCGCCTACGCGAGCCAGCTCGCCGGGATCCCCGTCCGCGCCTTCACCGTGCGGAAGGAAGCGAAAGTGCACGGCACCGGCAAGGTGATCGAGGGCGCGTTCGAGTCCGGCGACCGGGTGGTGGTGGTGGAGGACGTGATCACCACGGGCGGCTCAGCGCTCCGCGCGGTGGACGCGGTGCGCGCCGCCGGCGGCACCGTGGTGGGCGTCCTCGCGGTGGTGGACCGAGAGGAGGGCGGCCGCGAGGCGATCGAGGCCGCAGGCCTCGAGGTGCTCACGCTCACGCGCGCTTCGGAGATCGTGCCGCGCATGTGAGCGGTGCGTGGGCGCGGCGGGGCGCATCATCAGGACCGGACCCTCGCGCCCCACCATGGCGCCCACCGACGTGCCCGGCTCCCCTCCTCGTTCAGCTCGGCCGCGTGAAATGGGCGGGACGCCGGACCTGCGTGGACGGCGGCGCCTTCATGCCTGGACGCACGGCGAGCGGCGAGAGCGTGCCGAGCGCACGGCGATGCGGCCGTACGAGCTCCGCGAGCAGGTGTTCCAGCATGCGGTCGGCGGCATACGTGCGGCGGAACTCGCCCGCCGTGATGCCGAGGACGGTCTGCACGTGGCGGCCGAAGCTCTGCGGCGACGAGTACTCGAGTGCGTTCGCGACGTCCGCGATGGAGTGCCCGGAATCCGCGAAGAGGTGGCTCGCGCGCAGCAGGCGCGCAAAGGCCAGGTACCGCTTCGGCGAGGGGAGTCGCGCGCGGAAGAACCGGCTCATCAGCGTGCTCGGCAGCACGCCCATGCGGCAGGCGAGCTCCCGCACGGTGCCCACGCGGTCGCTCGAGACGAAGAGTGCCTCGAAGAAGCGCCACCCGTCAGCCGTGACATCGCCCAGCTCCGCGCGGATCGCGGCGAGCGCACGGCGGTCGACCTCGAGCCGTGCCTCGCTCCCCAGGAGTTCGCGGAGGCGGTGCCACCCCGCCGGCGAGCGCACGTCCACGATCCGTGTGACGCCCGCGTTGCCGAGGTGAAGCAGCGACTCCGCGGTCGCCGGCTCATTGCCGAGCAGCGCGACCGTGGGAACCGTGGGGAACTCGCGCACGACCGCGGCCATGCGCCGGTCCGCCTGTCGCCCGCAGCGCACCACCGAGAGGAGCACGGCACTCACGCGCCGGTGCTTCAGGT
>JAOUHR010000329.1 GCA_029884515.1 Gemmatimonadota bacterium | reverse complement strand
GCCACCGGCGTCGCAACGGTCGGTGCGGGGACGGGCCTCGCCACCGCGGTCGCGGACGGATCCACCAGCATCATCGCCACGTCGGGGTCCATCACGGCGCAGCGCACCCTCGTCGTCCGTCGCTACGCGGCCACCTTCCAGCTCACGCCGGGCTCCGCGTCGATCTCGACGGCCTCGGGCACGCAGGGCTTCACCGGTTCCGCGCAGGACAGCGTCGCGACGAGCCTCCCCATCAGCTGGGTCTCGCGCACGCCCGGCGTCGCCACGGTCAGCCCGTCCTCGGGGACCACGACCACGGCGACGGGGGTGGGCAATGGCAGCAGCTACATCGTGATGAGCGCCGGGACGCGCTCCGACTCGGCACTCCTCACCGTCACCGGCCAGGCCACCGCTCCGCTCACGGCCGGCGTGACAATCGGTGACATCTTCTTCCGCAGCAATCGCAACCTGTCGCAGACACCGACCCTCGTCGTCGACACCATCGCGGTCGGTGGAACCGTCACGTGGACGTGGACACAGTCCCTGCCGCACAGCGTGCAGTCGGACGGAGCGCCGTCGTTCACGAGCAGCGGCGTGCAGACGACCGGCATCTACCAGATCATCTTCAACTCGGTGGGCAGCTACAACTACAGCTGCTCGATCCATCCGTCGATGACCGGGAGGGTCGTCGTGCGCTGACGACGGTCGGCACCGTTGCGTTTCCCGAGGGCCGGTGTGGCGCCACGCGGCGGACACTGGCCCTCGGCGCATCCAGGCGGTTGATTGGGAGCACGCGTCCACTCCAGTCACCCCAGACCGCAGAGCCCTGCCGATGCGCCCCGCTCGCCCCTCCCTCGCCGCCCGCGCCCTCGCCTCGTTCGGGGCCCTCGCGCTCTTCGCGCCCTGCGCAGCCGCCCAGCGCCCCGCACCCACGGTCGCCGCCACGGTCCCGGCGGCGGCGTTCTCGCAACTCCGCTGGCGCATGGTGGGCCCCGCGCGCGGCGGGCGCGTCACAACGGTCACCGGCGTGGACCAGGAGCCGTTCACGTTCTACTTCGGATCCACCGGCGGCGGCGTCTGGAAGACCACCGACGCGGGCGCCAACTGGTCGAACGTGAGCGACGGGCAGATCACCGTGGGCTCGATGGGGGACATCGACGTCGCGAACTCCGATCCCAACATCATCTACGTGGGCACGGGCTCCGACGGGCTCCGCTCGAACGTCTCGATCGGCAAGGGCGTCTGGAAGTCCACCGACGCCGGCAGGACCTGGAAGCACGTCGGCCTCAAGGACGCCGGCAACATCGGTGGCGTGCGGGTGCACCCCACCAACCCGAACGTCGCGTTCGTCGCCGCGATCGGCGACCCGTTCCGGCCGACGAACGCGCGTGGCCTCTACCGCACGCGTGACGGCGGCGCCTCGTGGGAGCGCGTGCTCTTCGTGAGCGATTCCACCGGAGCGGTGGACGTGGAGTTCAACCCCGGCAACCCGCAGGTGCTCTACGCCGCGATGTGGCGCGCCGAGCGGAAGCCGTGGACGATCATCTCCGGCGCGCGCGAGGGCGGCATCTACAAGAGCACCGACGGCGGCACGACGTGGACGAAGCTCACCAACGGCCTCCCGGACGGCCTCGTGGGCAAGGCGAACATCGCCGTGAGCCGCGCGGCGCCGCAGCGGGTGTACGTGCTGCTGGAGGCGAAGCCGGGGATGGGCCTCTACCGCTCCGACGATGCCGGCGCCTCGTTCACGCTCGTCTCCACCAACCCGCAGCTCAGCACACGCTCCTTCTACTACACCACCATCACCGCCGACCCCACCAACGCCGACGTCGTCTACGCCGGCGCCGAGGGGTACTTCAAGAGCACCGACGGCGGCCGCAACTGGCAGGGCTTCCGCGTGCCGCACGGCGACAACCACGACATGTGGATCAACCCGACCAACGGCCAGATCCTCATCCAGTCGAACGACGGCGGCGCCAACGTCTCGATCAATGGCGGCCGCACCTGGAGCACGCAATACAACCAGCCCACGGCCGAGCTCTACCAGGTGTACGTGGACAACCAGTTCCCGTACCGCCTGTACGGCGCGCAGCAGGACAACTCGACGCTGATCGTGCCGTCGTTGCCGGTGGAGAGCGGCGGGTTCGACGATCCCATCCAGGGGTGGCGCACCGGCCCGGGCTGCGAGACGGGCCCGATCATGCCGCACCCGACCAACCCCGACACCGTGTACGGCTCGTGCAAGGGCCAGTACTCGCGGATGTCGCTGCGCACCGGCCAGGAGAAGCACTACTGGGTGGGCGCGCAGTCGCTCTACGGCAATGCCGCGAAGGACATGATCTATCGCTTCCAGCGCGTCTCGCCGATGGAGGTGTCGCCGCACGATCCGTCGGTGATCTACTACGGCTCGCAGTTCGTGCATCGCACCCGTGACGAGGGGGTCACGTGGGAAGTGATCTCCCCCGATCTCACCTGGAACCCAGAGGACAAGCGCGCATCCTATTCGGGCGGCCCGATCACGGTGGACAACACGGGCGAGGAGTTCTTCTCGGTGGTGTATGCCATCCGTGAGTCGGCTCTGGAGCCCGGCGTGATCTGGGCCGGCGCGAACGACGGCCCCTTCAGCGTCACCCGCGACGACGGCAAGACCTGGCAGCGCGTCACGCCCCCGGGCCTGGCGCTCGGCGGCCGCGTGCAGAACATCGAGCCCTCGCCGCATCGCAAGGGGTCCGCCTACTACACCGTGCTCCGCTACCAGCTCGGCGACTGGAAGCCCTACATCTACCGGACCGACGACTACGGCAAGACCTGGGCGCTGCTCACGAACGGCACGAATGGCATCCCCGCCGACGAGCCCGTGCGCGTGGTGCGCGAGGACCCCGACCGCGAGGGCCTGCTCTACGCCGGCACGGAGTTCGGGATGTACGTCTCGTTCAACGGCGGCAAGGCGTGGCAGTCCCTCCAGCTCAACCTGCCGAACACGCCGGTCACCGACCTCAAGGTGCACCAGAACGACCTGGTGATCTCCACGCAGGGCCGCGCGTTCTGGATCCTGCACGACATCACGCCGCTGCACGAGGCGTCCGACGCGCTCGCGCAGGCGCCGGCGCACCTCTTCTCACCGGCGACGGCCTACCGGATGCACTACCGCGCGGGCTTCGGCGGCCTCGAGAGCGCCCGCGACGGCGACACCGACCCGCAGTACCCGCCCGCGGGTGCAGTGCTCGACTACTGGTTCGCGTCCGTGCCCGCGGGCGAAGTGACCCTCGAGGTACTCGACGCGAGGGGCGCCGTCGTGCGCCGCTTCTCCAGTTCCGCGTCGGGGGAGCAGCGCGTGGAGCCGGCCGAGCCCTCGATGCGCGGACCGATGTGGGAACGGATCGGCACGCCACGGCTCCCCGCGGCGGCGGGCCACAACCGCTTCATCTGGGACCTCACGCTCGCCGGTCCGTGGGACCCGAACCCGGGGCGCAGCGGACGCAACGGGCCGCTGGTCGTGCCCGGCGACTACCGCGTGCGGCTCACCAGCGGCGCCT
>JAOUHR010000328.1 GCA_029884515.1 Gemmatimonadota bacterium | reverse complement strand
CACATCTCCAGGGAGTTCGTGCGCTACGGGCTCACGAGCGTGCACCACGAGGGCGGTGACCTGGCGGCCCTCCAGGACGTGCGCGCCGCCGGCGGGCTGCGGCACCGTGCGAGCTACGAGGCCTCGGGGCGCGAACTCGAGAACATGATCACCAGCGGCATCCGGAGCGGCTTCGGCGACGAGTGGATCCGGCTCGGCGCGACCAGCGAGCACACGGTGGACGGCTCCTTCTCCGAGCGCACGATGGCGCTCAGCACCCCATATGAAGGGCAGAATGGCTACAAGGGGAACGTCACCACCACGCAGGAGGCGCTCGACGAGTGGGTGCTCCGCGTGCACCGCGCCGGGATCCAGGTGAACTGCCACGCCAACGGCGACGTCGCGATCGACATGTACCTCACGGCACTGGAACGCGCGCAGCAGGCCGCGCCCCGCGAGGACACGCGTCCCAAGATCACGCACTGCACGCTCATCACCGCCGACCTCGTGCGCCGCATGAAGGCGCTGGGCGCCGTGCCGGCGATGTTCACCACCTACGCCTACTACAACTCCGACAAGTTCCCCTTCTACGGCGCGGAGATGATGAAGCGCTGCATGGCGTACCGCACCATGCTCGACGCCGGCATCCACGCCGCCGCCGGCTCCGACTTCTCACCCGGCCCCTTCGCCCCGCTCATGGGGATCCAGGGGATGGTGACCCGCACCGGCTGGGACGGCACCACCTGGGGCGCCAACCAGCGCGTCACGGTGGACGAGGCGATCCGCATCAACTCCTACGAGGGCGCCTGGAACTCGCACGAGGAGGCGCTCAAGGGCTCCATCACAGTGGGCAAGCTCGCCGACTTCGTGGTGCTGGCCGACGACCCGCACACGGTGGACGTGGAGCGGATCAAGGACATCCGGATCGTGCGGACGGTGGTGGGGGGTGGGACGGCGTACGAGGCGTAGCGCCGTCAGCGGCTGAACCAGTACGCGAACTTCACCAGGAACGTGTTGTTGGGCTGCAGGTCGAAGAGGTCGCGGTACTCGGTGGTCCACGACTGGCCGCCATACTGGCTCTCGAACCGCTCCTTGCCGTGCTGCCACACCACGAAGAGCGTGGAGCCGGGCCGGTACTCCCAGCGCACGACGGCGTTCCCGCGCAGCTCGGCCACCGCGAACGCCGTGCCGTTCCCGGGCGGCGGCGCGTACGACACGTAGCGGTCGCCGTACCTCCGCGCCTGCGGCGTCGCGCTCAGCTCGCGGATGTCGGAGTAGGTGCCGTGCGAGATGAAGGGCTGGCCGTAGAACTCGAAGGTGAGGTTGGGTGTCGCCGTGTAGTTCAGGCGCAGGCTCGTGGAGACGGTGGTCTGCTCGAGGTGCGCGAAGGCGTAGTGCGTCGCGCCGCCGCCATCCACGAAGTTGCCGTACCACTGCGCGTCGTCGGTCCTGGCCGTGTAGCCGAGGTTGATGCTCACGGTGGCGCGCGTCGAGAAGCGCAGGCTCACGTACGGGCTGTACGAAGCGTAGTGCGTCCTGCCCTCGTCCGCGAAGCCGAAGTTGAACCAGAACCCGCCGGACACCGGCTTGCGCGAGTCGCTGTTGAAGCCGCCCCAGGGGAAGATCCCGCCCGAGTTGCGGACGATCGGGCCGCCGCGCGTGCAGCGATCGCACGACTGGTGCGAGAGGCCCGTGAGCGTGCCGCCCAGGTGGACGTCCCAGTTGTTCCGGAGGCCCATGTGGCCGTTGATGTTCGCGGCGTGCTCGTAGCGCTGCCCCGACGTGTTGGCGCCGATCCAGTGGTTCGCGTTGAGCTGCGCCCAGCGATAGATCCAGCGCTGTTCCCGCCACGTGAGCGCACTCCAGGTGCTCCAGTTGAGCAGGTCGGCGCGGCGGAGGTAGCCGAGGTCGTTCACGTCGAACCCCGCCGACTGCCGCACGAGGCTCGTCTCGAAGCGCGTGATGCCGCCGTTGTACTTCCCGAGCTTGAGCTGCCCGGCGTGACCGCTGAGCGTGGTCGCGGACGGGTCCACGGTGAGGTCGTCGCCCGGGCGCTGGTAGTAGTGCACCGGGCTCGTCTGCGTGCGCAGGATCGCCGCCGGCGTGCCCGCCACGCGCGAGAACGCGAACTGCCCGGAGAACTCATAATTGCGGTCGCCGAACCGGTTCCGGAACGAGGCGCCCATCGCGTACGCGCTCTGGTGCAGGTACGGGTCGGTGCGCGCGTCGAGCGAGCGGTTCACGCCGGTGCCGATGAGGCTGAACACGGTCTGCCCGTTGCGCAGCTCCTGGTCGAGCTTGAGCACGGCGTAGTTCGTCTGCGGCTCGGCCGTCTGCCCGCCCGCGCCGCCCACGCGCTGCGTGACCGCGTCGAGGATGCCGTACGAGAACCCGCCGGCGGTGCGGCCGGTGAGCTTGGTCGCCGCGGCGATCGGGGTCGCGTTCGGCGTCGTGGGGCTGCCGTAGAGTCCGCGGAGCGAGGGCGAGCGCCCGATGCGGCGCGAGTAGAAGAGCCCCTCGTTCGTGCCGCAGTCCACGACGATGTAGCAGTTGAGCTGGAACTGGTAGAAGCTCCCGCCCTCGACGAAGAAGGGGCGGCGCTCGGAGAAGAAGGTCTCGAACGCGGTGAGGTTCACCACGCTCGGGTCCGCCTCCACCTGGCCGAAGTCGGGGTTCACGGTGGCATCGAGCGTGACGTTCGGGGTGATGCCCAGCTTGAGGTCGCCGCCGGCCGTGAACTCCTGCGATCGCCCGAAGCCGCTGGCGCTGCCCGCGTCCTGCAGGTTCCTGGCGACGAGGTAGGGCGTGACCTCGATGCGCCGCGCCGTGGAAAGGCCGCGCAGCCCGGTGAGCCGTCCGAGCTGCGACGAGATGCCCTGCACGTGGGGCGACCAGAGCGGCCAGGCGGAGCGCTCCTTGAGGCGCTCGATGTCGCGCCAGATGCCGAAACCGAAGGTGTGCTCCTCGGCCGCCGCGTATCGGAGCTGCGAGAGCGGCACGCGGTACTCGGCCGTCCAGCCGAGCGAGTCCACCGTGGTCGCGACGTCCCAGATACCGTCCCACGACTCGTCCTCGTCCTGGTCGTTGGCCATCGAGTAGTCGCGCTTCACGCCGTCGGGGTTCACGGCGAGCTCGTAGCCGGAGCGCTTGTCGTCGTAGGAGTCGATGAGGAGCTTGATCTGGTCCGACGGCCCGCGCACGTCACGGCGCGAGAGGGCGCGCATGATGCTGTCCGGGTGCGGGTCGAACATCCGCACGAAGACGTAGAGGTTGTGGCTGTCGTAGGCGGCCTGGAACTCGGTCTCGAAGGCCGGCGCCTTGTCCACCGTGGGCTCGAAGGTGCGGAAGCCGCGGTATCTGGCGGCGGTGCGCCAGACCGCGTCGTCGGCGCGGCCGTCGATCCGGACGGGTTCGGTGGCGAGCGTGGCGGTCGCGGAGAGCGTGGTGCGGCCGGCGGAGCTCACCGCGTTGCCCTGCGCGGCCGCGGAGGTCGCGAGCGTCGTGGCGAGGAAGAGCGCCATGAGTGACGCGTGGAGGGTCGCTGCGC
>JAOUHR010000018.1 GCA_029884515.1 Gemmatimonadota bacterium | reverse complement strand
AGCCGCCCGCGCTACGGCTCGACGCGCGGGCGTTGTTCCGCCTTGGGCCGCTCGTGGGGTACTAGCCGTACCGGACGGGGACCACGCGCCGTCTGTGACGCAGGTCCTGTGGTCGCCGTCGCCTCTTTGGCTATTTTGCAGGACACTCAAGCTGCCGAGGTCGTATTGCGGATCGTGCGTATCCTGTTCGCGCTCATGTTGGCCGGCACGTTCGCGTGCAAAGGGAAGGACTCAGCAGCGCCACCGGGCGGTGCCGCGAGCATCGTGTCCGGCGGCGGGGCCACGCCCACGGGTACGGTCGGCACCGTCGCGTCGCCCGCCGCGACTTTCATCGTGCGCAACGCTGCGGGCGATGCGATCGGCGGTGTGCCGGTCTCGATCGCCGTGACGTCCGGCGGCGGCTCGATCATGGGCCGCCCGACGGTCTCCGCCGCCGGCGCGACATCCATCGGCAGCTGGACCCTTGGCAACACCGCCGGCACGCAGACCGTGACCGTGACCGTCTCGGGCCTCACGCCGCTCGTGCTCTCGGCGGTCGCGACGGCGGGCAACGCGACCGGCATGGCCATCGTTGCGGGGAACAACCAGACCGCACTCGCGGGCACCGCGGTCGGCACTGCCGTGCAGGCGAAGGTGGTGGACCCGTACGGCAACGCCATCGCGGCGCAAGCGATCGACTGGAGCGTGGTCACCGGGTCGGGCTCGCTGACCGGGTCCCCCAACACCGTGTCGAACGCCTCGGGGATCGCGACAGCGCCGGGGTGGACACTCGGGAAGGCGGGCGGCCCGCAGCGGCTCCGCGCCGCATCCGGCAGCTTCGAGGTCTTCGCCGACGCAACGATCCAGACGGCGTACACCGTGGATCTGCGCTGGGCGACCACCCCGCCGACCGGGGCGACGCTCGACGCCTTCACGCGCGCGGTGAACCGGATCCGCGCCTCGATCGTGGGCGGCGTGAGCCCCGTCGCATTCCCGAACGGCTTCACCAACGTCAGCCAATGTCCGGGCGGGCCTGCGGGCCAGCCGAACTTCACCGAAACCACGATCCCCGGCGTGATCATCTACGCGTCCGTCGGTCCCGACGATGGGGTCGGCGGCCGGCTCGGCTCCGCAGGCCCCTGCCTGATCCGTCCGGCGAGCGCGCAGTTCAAGCCCGCGCTCGGCCTGATGAAGTTCGACGAGGCCGACCTCCCGACGCTGGTCGCGAACGGCCGCATCGACTTCGTGATCCTGCACGAGATGCTGCACGTCGTCGGCTTCGGAACGGTCTGGACGAACAACAGCCTCATCGACGTCACGGACACCACGAACGTCCGGTTCCTGGGCGCGCAGGCCCGCACCGCATGCAGCGGCCAGAACGGCGGCGTGAACACCTGCGCCTCCACGGTGCCGGTGCACAGCACCGACGGCGTGGGTTCGCGCGACTCGCATTGGCGCGAGACGGTGTTCCTCACGGAGCTCATGACGCCCTTCATCGGCTCCGGCGGCGCACCCTACTCGGCGACGACGATCCAGTCGCTGGCGGACATGGGATACTCCGTGAACATCAACGCCGCGGATCCCTTCACGCTCGCCGCCGGCCTCTACGCCTCGCCGGCAGAGACGGGTCCCGATCGCACCCCGACGCGGATGCCCGATCCGATCATGCCCACGTTCTCGATCGACACTCGCGGACGACTCCTCGACCTCCGGAAGCCGAAATGACCCCCCGCCTTCGCCTCACCATCGCCCTGTTCCTCCTCGCGGCCACGGCAGGCGCGTGCAAGCCGAAGGCCGACGCCGCCGGTGACGCCGCCGGTGACGCCGCCGGCGCGTCGGCGGCCGCCGTGCACGACTCTTCGGCGATGACCGGCGCGATGGACTCGACATCGATCGCGACGTCGACGGCCGCCGTGCAGGACTCCGCCACGAAGTCCACCAAGGCAGGCGCCGCGGGTGCCGGGAAGACACCCGAGAAGATGGGATACGACTCGGCATTCGGCCCGACGTTCACAGTGGACTCCACCGGCAAGCTGATCCGGATCCCGCCCAAGAAGCCCTGACTTCCGCGCCGCGCCGCGCGAGGGCGGTGTACGCGCGACATAGCCCTGGCCCAGGCACGGCTGCGCGCCTGGGCGTCTTGCCGCAAGTCGAGTCGCGGCACACCTTTGGGGCCTTAGCGGCCGTGACCGACGGACGCCGGCACCCTCAAAGGATCGGACGCTGCCCTCGACCTGCGCGAACTGTGGAACGCCCGCCGAAGACGACGCAGTCTTCTGCAGCCGCTGCGGCCTCAACTTCACCGTCGAGTTCAAGGGGACGCCCCTCGCCGCGGTGAAGGAGGTGTCGGACACCTTCGTGCGCCTCCGGGAGGCCATCGGCGACCGCTACACGATCGAACGTGAGCTCGGCCGCGGCGGGATGGCCACGGTCTTCCTCGCCCGTGACCAGAAGCACGACCGCGAGGTCGCGATCAAGGTGCTGCACCCCGAACTCTCGGCCTCGATCGGCGCCGAGCGGTTCGAGCGCGAGATCAAGCTGGCGGCCAAGCTCCAGCACCCGCACATCCTCGGCCTCTATGATTCGGGCGTCGCCGACGGCCTGATGTACTACGTGATGCCGTTCGTGAAGGGCGAATCGCTTCGCGACCGGCTCGACCGCGAGTCGATGCTCCCGCTCGACGACGCCCTGCGCATCACGCTCGAGGTCTGCGGCGCGCTGCAGCACGCGCACGACCAGGGCATCGTGCACCGCGACATCAAGCCCGAGAACATCCTCCTCTCCGGCGACCACGCGCTCGTGGCCGACTTCGGCATCGCACGCGCGGCGAGCGAGGCGGGGCAGCAGAAGCTCACGCAGACCGGGATGGCCGTCGGCACGCCGGTGTACATGGCGCCCGAGCAATCCACGGGCGACACGGTTGGGCCCACGGCGGACATCTATTCGCTCGGCTGCATGCTGTACGAGATGCTCGCCGGCGAGCCGCCCTTCACGGGCGCGAACGCGATGGCGATCATGGCCAAGCACCTGATGGAGCAGGTGCCGAGCGTGCGCGTGACGCGGAGCGCGGTGCCGGAGGAGGTGGAGCAGGCGATCTTCTTCGCGCTCGCCAAGACGCCCGTGGACCGGCCGCAGACGGCGCAGGCGTTTGCCGAGGTGCTCGGCATGCCGCTCGGCGCGACTGCGACGATGCGCGCGATGCGCGGGTCGATCGCGATGCGCCGCACCCCCACGCCGTCGATGTATTCGATGCAGGCGATGGTCGAGCCGGTGCCGTTCTGGAAGCGGCCAGCGGTGCTCGCTGCCACGGCGGTGCTGCTCATCGCCGGGATCGGCGGCGGGTATGCGCTCACGCGCGGGGGAGGGGCCGGTGCCGCGGCCCTCGGACCGAATGCGAGCCGCGTGGCGGTGCTCTACTTCGAGGACAAGAGCCGCGACTCCTCCCTCACCGCCGTGGCGGACGGCATCAGCGAAGGACTGATCCGCACCTTCTCGCGCACGCCGAGCTTCACGGTGATCTCGCGGTCCGGCGTGGAGCCGTACCGCGGTTCGGCATTGAGCGTGGACAGCATCGCGCGCGCGCTCCGCGTGGGCTACCTGGTGCGCGGCGAGGTGGAGGAGGACGGCGGCCGGGTGCGCGTGAGCGTGCGGCTCGACGACGCGACGGGCACGAACATCGACCGGACGTCGCTCGCGGTTCCGCGGGACAGCCTGCTCCTCCTGCAGGACTCGATCGCGACGGTCGCGGCGAACCTCATCGGCGCGCAACTGCGTGCGGACATCAAGGTCCAGTCGGCCCGGGTCGCCACCGCGAGCGAGGGCGCCTGGCTCGCGACGCAGCGGGGCGCGCAGCTGCAGAAGCTGGCCGACGCGCGGCGCGCGGCCGGCGAATCGGCGGCCGCCGATTCGCTGTTCACGGCCGCCGACTCCGCCTTCGCGACCGCGGAACGGCTCGACCCCAGGTGGAGCAGTCCGCCGGCGCAACGCGCGGCGCTCGCCTACCGGCGCTCGCGGCTCGTCGGGCGGAACCCGCTCGCGATCCGGCCCTGGGTCGCGCTCGGTGTCGAGCACGCGAACCGTTCGCTCGCGCTCGATCCGCAGGACGCCGATGCGCTGGAGACGCGCGGCAACCTCCGGTACTGGGGCTACCTGACGGAGATCGACACCGACCGCGACGCGCGCCAGGCCGCGCTGCTGCAGGCCGAGAAGGACCTCGAACGCGCCACCGAGATCAATGGCAACCAGGCGGGCGCGTTCGCGACCCTCTCGCACCTGTACTACCAGCTCCCCGACAAGACGACCAACGACGTGTACGTCGCCGCGCGCGAGGCGCTCCGCGCAGACGAGTTCCAGTCGAACGTCGTGCTGCTCTACTCGCGCCTCTTCAACGCCTCCTACGACCTCGAGCAGATCGGGCCGGCCGACGACTACTGCCGCAACCTCGAGAGCCGCAATCACGCCGACCCGCGCGCCGTGCGCTGCCGGCTCTACCTGCAGTCGGCGCCGGGCCTCGCGCGCTACGACATCGCGCGCGCACGGCGGCTCGCCGATTCGCTCGTGCTGGTCTCGGCGCCGGCGGACAGCCTCCTCGCCCGCTACACCGCGAACATGTTCGTCGCCGCCACCCTCGCCCGCGCGACCGCCGAATCGCCCGCGCGCGCGGACAGCGCGCGCAGGCTCATCCAGCAGTCGCTTGGCAACGCGACCCTCGACAAGCCGCGCGACCTCGCGTTCTTCGGCGCGTTCGCCTCCACGCTGCTCGGCGACAAGGACGAGGCGATCCGGCTGATCGGCACGTACCTGGCGGCCAACCCGCCGGAGCGTCGGCAGGCGCTGGCCAAGGACCCAGGGTGGTGGTTCCGGCCGATCAAGGACACCCCGGAGTGGAAGCGCGTCGTGGGGTCCATGTAGCCCAGCGAGGGACGGCTCGCCAGCGCGAAGTGCGCGGCAGACTGTTGGAACGGCGCAACATCCCGGGAGACCCGCAGGCGAGTTCGGGTCCGTCACTGGCCTGTACGGGGGCAGTTCGGCCGTCTTGGCGCGTGCGAGTCCACGGCCCTGAACTTGCCGTCTTGGCGACTCTGTCCCGGTGGACCTCAAGTGCCCCGGCTCCGACTCGCTTGCAGAGCGCCTCGAATGGTGGTCACTTGATTCCCGGACGCAACTCGCCTCTCCACACCCCGCTCACCTGATCACGGAATCCAATATGCGTCGTTCGCGTCTGTCCTTCGCCCTCAGCCTGATGGTGGTTGTTAGCGTTGCGGTCGCTTGCAGCGACCGCCCATCGCCCACCGCACCATTCGTGTCGGGACAAGCGAGTGTCGTGGTCGGCACCTGCACCACGTTCGGTGATCTGCAGAACCTCGTGACGTACGTGTTCGGAGCAGGGTCGCCGAATGTGAGTTCAGGGCTCGCCAAGCTGAATCAGGTGAAGCAGAAGCTGGATCAGGGCGACATTCCCGGCGCGCAGGAGAAGGCGCGGAACCTGATCGCCTTCGTCCAGGAGAAGGCGAACGAGCTGCAGGGGCGCGACAAGATCCAGCTTCTGATCAGCTCGCTCGAGTGCTATGTCGGCATCACGTCCGACAGCTTCCTCATCTATCCGACGGATCAGCCGCAGACACTCCGCAGCGAGTCGGGCAAGACGGGACTCCAGTTCGATAGCGAGCCGGTGAGCGAGCCGACGCTCGTCACGATCGAGGAACTGCCTGACAACACCACCGGACTGCTCGACACCAAGCTCGACAAGTATCCGGGGTTCATCCTGCTCACGCAGCAGTCCGGCGTGCTGAACTCGCTCGTCAAGCCCGTCGTCGTCGGCGTCTGCCCCGTCGGCGCCCCGCAGAGCGTGCTCGCCCGGCTGCGTCTGGGCCACCAGCGGACGACCGGGTTCGAGATCACCGCGCCGGGCGATGCGTCGTTCCTCGATTGCTCGAACGTCGTGGGCGCCGCGAACCCGGGGATCAAACTCCCGGGCTGGGCGCGGTCGCTCGTCGACCTCGTGATGCCGAAGCCCCTCTACGCGGCCGTCAGCTCGATGATGTTCGCCGGTGGCGTCGGGGGCACGGTCACCGAGTTCAGCCCCTTTGGACCGGTGGATCCAGTGCTCAGCTTCTCCGGCGGTGTGGGCGGCACGGTGACGGAGTTCATCCGTGTCCCCGCTGACGGCGGTGCCGTCGCGCCGTCGCGTCCGTCCGTGAAGGATCGTTCCGGCACGCGCGCCCCGGCCACGGAAGGCACGGCCACGGTCGTCGGTTCGCGGGCGGTGGCTTCCCTGGAAACGGCCTCGGCCGTGACGGATCCGTGCGCTGAGGGCATCGTCGGGACCGCGGTCGCGACGGAGTGCCGGCCGCGCGTGACGATCACGACGGCGAACGGTACGATCCTCACGGGAGTGCCGGTCACCTTCGCCATCGGGCAGGGCGGCGGTACGACCGCGATCGACGATCCGACCACGCGCACCTGCGGCACCTTCGGCGCCTCTGCCTCGACCATCACCAACGTGAACGGCAAGGCGGGCGCGTGCTGGATCCTCGGTGCGACGGCGGGCACGAACACCCTGGTGGCGACGGCGAGCGCAGGGGGCGACGCCCCGGCCGGCGTCTACTTCACGCCGGCGACAAGCACGTTCACGGTCGAGGCGACGAAGGCCACCGCCACGATCACGCTCTCGGGTCTCAGCCAGACGTACACGGGCAGTCCGCTCGCCGTGACCGTCACCACCACGCCGGCGGGGCTCTCGACGGTCAACGTCACGTACGACGGGTCACCGACGGCCCCGACGAACGCCGGCACGTATGCGGTCGTCGCCACGCTCGACAATCCGACCTGGCAGGGCACCGCCAGCGGTTCACTCGTGATCGGCCAGGCGTCGCAGTCACCCTTGTCGGTGACCGGGCCGAGCTCGGCCGTGTATGGAGCCCCGGCGGTCCAGCTGGCGACCACCGGCGGCAGCGGCACGGGCGCGGTGACGTTCTCCGCGGGCGCTTCGACGGCGTGCGCGGTGACGTCCAATGGCTCCCTCACGTTGACCAGCGGCACCGGCTCCTGCGCGGTGACCGCGACCAAGGCGTCCGACACGAACTACGGTGCGGTGACCTCCGATCCGCTCTCGATCACGGCGGTCAAGGCGACGGCGACGATCGCGCTGGGCAATCTCGCGCAGACCTATGACGGCACCTCGAAGAGTGCCTCGGCCAGCACGACGCCGTCTGGTCTCTCCGTGGTGACCGTGACATACGACGGCGGCGCGGCGCTGCCGGTGAACGCCGGCAGCTACGCCGTGCTCGCGACGCTCGACAACGCGAACTATGCGGCCACCCCGGCCTCGGGGACGCTCGTGATCGCGAAGGCGAACCAGGTAGCGCTGAGCGTGACCGGGCCAGCTTCCGTGACGTTCGGCGCACCGACCACCCAGCTCGGCACCAGTGGCGGAAGCGGCACGGGCGCGGTGAGCTTCAGTGCGGCCGGTTCGACCGCCTGCTCGGTGAGCGCAACCGGTCTCCTGACCGTCACCACGGGCACGGGCACGTGCGCCGTGACGGCCACCAAGGCGGGGGACACGAACTATCTCTCCACGACCTCGTCCTCGTTCGCGGTCACGGTCAGCAAGGCGACCGCGAGCCTTTCACTGAGTGGCCTCACCGCGACCTACGACGGAACGCCCAAGGGCGCGACGGTCACGCTCACGCCGTCCGTCCCGGGGTTGAGTGTCACGTACAATGGCAGCGGCTCGGCGCCGACGAACGCTGGGAGCTACGCCGTGCTCGCGACGCTGTCGAATGCGGACTACCAGGCGTCGTCCGCGTCGGGCACGCTCGTGATCTCCAAGCGCGGCGCGACGGCCCAAGCCGGCAGCGCCACGATCGACTTCGGTGATGCCGTGCCGAGCATCCCATGCTCCGTCACCGGACTGCTCAGCCCGGATGCGGGGAGCGTCACCTGCACCACGAGCGTGCCGCCGGTCAACGCGGCGGGCCTGTTCACCACGTCTCCGGTGATCTCGCCGGCGAACCCGCTCAACTACGCGATGACGAGCGTGACAGGTGTGCTCACGGTGCGCGGGTACATCCAGACCGGCTGTTTCTCGTCGCCGATCTACAGTGTCATGCCCGACACCAAGTCGGCGCAGCGGAAGGGCTCGAACCTGCCGGTCAAGTGCACGCTCACGACGGCGAGCGGCGTGCCACTCACCATCCAGCAGGGCGACCTGGTGGTACAGGATCGCGGCACGGATCCGAACACGGCGCCGAACATCACCGGAACCACGGTGTTCTCGGGCACGAACGTCTTCACTGCCTCGAACAGCGGCAACTACTCGTACGGCCTGAATACGGGTGGAGCTGGCTTCATCGCCGGGCACTACTACTATGTGACCGCGACCTGGAAGGACGGGTCGAAGTCGCAGGGCTGGTTCCTGCTCAAGTAGGAATGGGACTTGCTAGTACGGAAGACGGGCCCCGGAGGAGTCTCCGGGGCCCGTCTTCCTGCTTGGTGACCGCATGAGTCGTCGGCCTAGGCGACCGCCACCAGCGGCTCCCCCGGCACCTTTCCCGGCTCCGGCACCAACGCCAGCGCCAACACCTGCTCCAACGACTCGACGAAATGGAATCGCAGCTGCTTCCGCGCCTCGTCCGGCACGTCCTCCACATCGGCCTCGTTGTCCTTTGGAAGGATGACGTCCGTGATGCCCGCGCGCAGCGCGCCCAGCACCTTCTCCTTCACACCCCCGATCGGGAGCACGCGACCGCGGAGGGTGATCTCGCCGGTCATGGCGATGTCGCGCCGAACCGGCCGACCACTCATCTCGCTCGCCAGCGCCGTGGAGATCGCGACGCCCGCCGAGGGGCCGTCCTTCGGGATCGCCCCCGCTGGCACGTGGATGTGCGTCTCGACGGTCCCGAGGCGTGACCGCGGGATCCCCAGCTTCTCGGCGTTCTTCGTCACGTAGGTGAAGGCGGCCCGCGCCGACTCCTTCATCACGTCGCCCAGCTGGCCGGTGAGGATGAGCGCCACCGGCGCGCCGCCCCCGTTCCCGTCGGTGGATGACGGCGCCGCCAGCGGCCGCACCGACGCCTCGACGAACATGATGTCGCCGCCCATCGGCGTGTAGTACATCCCCGTCGCGGTGCCCACCTCGTGCGCCGCGATCGCCTTCTCGGGGTGCACCCGGGGCCGGCCGAGCAGCTCGCGCACCTCCTCGGCGGAGATGATGCCGTCGGCGATCTGGCTGGCGGCCGCTTCCTCCTTGCCTTCCTCCGCGGTCGCGATCCGCCGTGCCACCTTGCGCGCCACCTTGCCGATCTCGCGCTCCAGCTGCCGCACGCCGCTCTCGCGCGTGTACTTGCTCACCAGCGCGCCGATGGCGTCGTCGTCCATGGTGAGTTCCTTGCCGCCGAGCCCGTTCTCCTCGAACTGGCGCGGGATCAGGTACTTCTTCGCGATCTCGGCCTTCTCGCGCTCGGTGTAGCCGGCGAACTCCACCACCTCCATGCGGTCGAGCAGCGGGCCGGGGATGTTCTGGATGAAGTTCGCGGTCGCGACGAAGAGCACCTCGCTCAGGTCGAACGGCACGCCGAGGTAGTGGTCGGTGAAGGAGTCGTTCTGCGCGGGGTCGAGCACCTCGAGCAGCGCGCTCGAGGGATCGCCCTGGAACGAGACGCCGAGCTTGTCCACTTCGTCGAGCAGGAAGACGGGGTTCTTGGTGCCGGCCTGCTTCATGCCCTGCACGATCCGCCCCGGCATCGCGCCGACGTAGGTGCGGCGGTGCCCACGGATGTCGGCCTCGTCGCGGGCGCCACCGAGCGAGACGCGCACGTACTCGCGGCCGAGCGCGCGGGCGATCGACTTCACGATCGACGTCTTGCCCACCCCCGGGGGACCGGCGAAGAGGAGGATCGGCCCCTTCGCCATCGCGCGGGCCTTCGCCTCCTTCTTGTCCGTGATCGCGCGGGCATCGTCGCCGGACGCCTTCTTCGGCGACGCGGTCGCCGTGGCGGTCTCAGCCTTCTCCTTGAGCTTGGCCACCGGGAACTCGCCGGTGCGGTCCATCTCCTCGGCGAGCTGCTTCGCCCGCAGCTGGCGCACGGCGAGGAACTCCACCACGCGGTCCTTCACGTCCTTCAGGCCGTAGTGATCCTCCTCGAGCACGGCGACCGCATGGTTCAGGTCGAGCTGGTCGTCGGAGCGCGTGTTCCACGGCAGCTCGGAGATCCACTCGAGGTAGGTGCGGATGACCTGCGCCTCCATCGACTCGCGGCCCGAGCGCTCCAGGCGGCCCAGCTCGCGCTCCACCTCGGCGCGCGCCTCCTTCGGGAGCTCGAGCTTGCTGAGCTTATCGCGGAGCTCCTCGATCTCCTTGGTGTTGTCGTCGTCGCCGAGCTCCTTCTGGATCGCCTTCATCTGCTCGCGCAGGAACATCTCGCGCTGCCGCTCGCCGAGCTCCTCCTGCACCTGGGACTTGATCTCGTCCTGCGCCTCGAGGAGGGAGATCTGGCGCTGGACGTGCACGAGCACCTTCCGCAGGCGCTCCTCCACCGAGAGGGTCTCGAGCAGGCCCTGCTTCTCGGGGACGGAGAGCTCGATGTAGCCCGCGACGAGGTCCGAGAACTTGCCCGGTTCGGTGACCGAGTCGAGCACCTGGTGCACGACCTCCTCGGGGAGGCCGCGCCGCTCGCCGAGCTCGCCGGCGCGCTCGCGGATCTCCTTGTGCAGCGCCTCGAAGGCCGCGTCGTGGTCGTCGATCGGCGACATCTCCTCCACCGGCATCACCACGGCGGAGAGGAAGCCCTCGGTGGTGGTGTACTGCAGGGCGCTCGCGCGCTGCTCGCCATGGAGCAGCAGCTGCACGCCCCCCAGGCCGCGCTGGATCTGCCCGATGCGCGCGATCACGCCCATCGAGTAGAGGATCTCCGGTGCCGGCTCCTCGGCGTTGTCGCGCTGGGCGACGGCGAAGACGAGGCGGTCGCCCTTGAGCGCGGACTCGATCGCGCGCAGCGTCCCGGGCCGCCCCGCGGCGATGGGGGCGGTGAGTCCCGGGAAGATGACCGTCCCCCGCAGCGGGAGGACGGGAAGGGTCTGGCGCGTGCTCATGATCGGGATCCGTTGCGTCGAGTGAGGTCCATCAGGTACTACCCGAACTCGCAAGGAGTATTCCGCGGTGACTTACGACATGTTGGCGTGGTTTGCAACTTTGTTGCGCCTTCCTGACGTAGGGCCCTGCCAGGGCGGCGACCGTGACGGGCGTGCGTGGTGCGGGCGCTCGCCGAGTGGTATCCTTGTCCAACTCGTCCCCTCCCGTCCCACCCTGTGAACGCACCCCGCATCAGCCAGTCCGACGCCGAGTTGCGCTCGCATGTCATGCGCGTGCTCGAGACGCAGTACGAGGTCGAGAAGGAGATCGGCCGCGGGGGGATGGGTATCGTCTACAAGGGGCGTGACAAGCGCCTGAAGCGCCCCGTCGCGATCAAGTTGCTGCCGCCCGAACTGGCGTTCCGCTCGGAGATCCGGCAGCGCTTCCTCCGCGAGGCCGAGATGGCGGCGCAGCTCTCCCACCCGCACATCGTGCCGATCTACTCGGTGGACGAGCGCGAGGGCCTCGTCTACTTCGTGATGGCGCTCGTGGAGGGCGAGAACCTCGGGACGCGCATCGCCCGGGAGGGTGCGCTGCCGCCCGATGAGGTGCGCCGCATCCTGCGCGAGGTGGGCGATGCCCTCGCGTACGCGCACTCGCAGAACACCGTGCACCGCGACGTGAAGCCGGACAACATCCTGCTCGACCGGGAGAGCGGTCGCGCGATGGTGACTGACTTCGGCATCGCGCGTGCGGTGAGCGAGGGGGGCGAGGCGAAGCTGACGGCCACCGGGATCGCGATCGGCACGCCGGCCTTCATGTCGCCCGAGCAATCCGCCGGCGACCGCGACATCGACGGGCGCACCGACCTCTACTCGCTGGGCATCGTGGCGTACCAGATGCTCTGCGGCGACCTGCCGTTCGACGCGACGAGCACGCCCGCGCTCCTCGTGAAGCATCTCTCCGAGCGGCCGATGCCGATCGACCAGCGCGCCAACGTGCCCCCGGACCTCGCGCGCGCGGTGATGCTCTGCCTGGAGAAGAACCCGGACGACCGGTTCCGCGACGCCCGGGAGTTCGTGCAGGCGCTCGAGTCGGGGCAGATGCCCAACCTTCCCGCGCGCCGAGGCGAGGCGTATCCGCAGGCGACCCCCTCCTGGTCGCCCGCGGTGGCCGAGGGCGACCCGGAGGGGCCGACCGTCGAGGAACTCGCGCGGTGGAACGCGCCCTCCGTGGTGGACTTCCGCAAGAAGCTGGCGCCCTTCCTGTTCGTCACGGCCGCGCTCTTCTTCGTGCAGCTGATCGGCGGCCCGAGCCTGCTCTTCGTGTCGGCGTTCTGGGCGATCAGCATCGCGTACAAGTACGCCCGGCTCTGGAGCGACGGCTACGACTGGCGCGACGTCTTCCGGCACACACGCGACAAGATGTTCGTGGACGTGGCCGCGGAGACGATCGACGACGCCAAGGCGATCTTCAACAGCGAGAAGCGCAAGGAAGTGCGCGAGCGCGTGCGGCGGCGGCGCCTGAGTTCGGGCGTCGTCTCGCCGGGTGGTGGCGGCGTCTCCGCGCTCCCCGCCAACACCGTCGCGGCGCTCGGCAGCGGCCCCCATGCGGAGGCCGCGCGGCGGGCCGTGCTCGACCGCGAGGAGATCATCCGGCTGGTGGATTCGCTGCCGAAGGGCGAGAAGGAGCGCTTGCCGGAGGTGGTGACGAGCGCCCGCGAACTCGCCGACCGGGTGATGCACCTGGCGACCGCGCTCACCACCCTCGAGCGCGACATGGGGTCGGTGAGCGTGGACGCGATCGAGAAGGAGATCGGCGTGCTCGAGGGGCAGGCGAATCCCTTCGACAAGGTCGCGTTCGAGTCGCGCGTGCGGCGGCTGGCGATGCTCAAGCGGAACCGGCACGCGGTGGCAGATGCGTCGCGCAAGCGGAGCGAGATGTCGGCCAAGCTGGAGAGCTGCTCGATCGCGCTCCAGAACATGAAGTTCGACGTGCTCCGGCTGAAGACCGGGAACCAGAGCTGGCAGCACGTGACCTCGGTGGCGGAGCAGGCGATGGCGCTTGCCCGCGAGGTGGACAGCGCGGTGTACGTCGGCGACGAGATGGCCCGGCTGCAGCGGCCTTTCACTCGTGGGTGAGGACGCGCTGCTCGAGCGCTGCACCGCCGCGGTCGCCGGCCTCTACGACATCGAAGCGGAGATCGGTCGCGGCGGGATGGCCGTGGTCTTCCGCGCGCGCGACACGCGGCTGCGACGGAAGGTCGCCCTCAAGGTGCTGCCGCCGGAGCTCGCCTTCCGCGAGGAAGTGCGCCGGCGGTTCCTGCGCGAGGCCGAGATGGCGGCGAAGCTCTCCCATCCGCACATCGTGCCGATCTATTCGGTGGACGAGACCGAC
>JAOUHR010000327.1 GCA_029884515.1 Gemmatimonadota bacterium | reverse complement strand
TGACGAGCAGCACGGTGAACCCATCCTCCAACACGTAGAAAATCGGCTTCCAGTAGACCCCCGTGCTCTCCATTGCCACGTGCGTGACCGCCAGGCGCTCGAGCCAGTCACGCAGTCCCAGCAAGTCCGCCGTCGTGGTGCCAAACGTGTGAGTGATCACTTGGCGCCCTCCCGCCCCGTCCGGGATCCGCGCCGTGGCCACCACGCTCCGTTTGTGCACGTCCAGTCCTGCGCACCGTTCCAGCATCCTGTTCATGAGCGACCTCCGTGTGGCCCCTGGAGCTGATCCGAATCGGTGGACGGGTTAGCTACGTCGATCGTCGTTCATTCGTTCTTCCAACATAGTCCAATGAAAGCCCTGCAGGGCGATCGGCGGCGGTCGAGTCAGGCACCATGCGGACCTGTGGGAGCCGCCGAGCGCCCCCTCCGTGAAGGCTACGCCGCTGCCTCGCGCTCGAACCTGGCCGGACTGATCTGGCCGAGTGTCGAGTGTCGACGCCGTTGGTTATAAAACACCTCGATGTAATCGAACAACGCCATCTTCGCGTCGCTGTAGCTCGGAAACCGATCGGCTTTCTCTTTCTTCACGGTCGCGAAGAAGCTTTCCATCACGGCATTGTCGTAGCAGTCCGCGCGACGACTCATACTGCACGTGATGCCGTGGGACGCCAGATACGCTTGGTAGTCTTCACAGGTACCCGTGCAGCCGCGATCGGAATGATGCAGCAGCCCCGGCTCCGGACAGCGGCGCCGTACCGCCATTTCGAGCGCCTTCAGCGTCAGCCGCCGATCGTTGACGGCGCTGATGGCCCACCCGACCACGAACCGGGAATACAGATCGAGAATCGCCGCCAGATACAGTTTGGCGTGCTCGCCGATCACGAACTCGGTCGTGTCGCCGACCCAGCGCTGATTCGGCGCCGCGGCGGTGAAGTCGCGGTCCAAGACATTGGCCGCGATCGGATCGTCGTGATCGCTATTGGTCGTCTGCTTAAAGCGCTTCGGGACCTTGCCGTGAATCTGCTCCTCCCGCATCAGGCGCTTGACGCGCTTTTCACTGACGGCCTCGCCGTCCTCGCGCAAGTCCTTCCACAAGCGCGGCCGACCGTAGACCTGACCCTCGCCGCATGGAACGCGCGCAACTTCGTGCGCAAGAGGAGATCACGCTGCGCGCGTGCGGAGAGCCCGCGGCGCAGCCACGCATAGAACCCACTGCGGGTCACGCGCAGACAGCGACAGAGAATCGTGACCGTGTGCTCGGCCTTTTTCGCCGCGATGAAGGCAACCCTCATCGGCTCTGCTTCGCGAAAAACGCCGTCGCTTTTTTTAGGATTTCTCGCTCTTCGGTGAGGATGCGATTCTCTCGACGCAGCCGCGCCAGCTCGTCGCGCTCCGCCGTCGTCAGGCCGGTCTTGCCGCCTGTGCGATCGGCGCGCGCCCGGTCGACCCAAATCCGCAGCGCCGACGCGGTGAGATCCAACTCCCGCGCGACGGCGCCCACCGTCTTGCCCTCATCCAGGACCAACCGCGCGGCCTGGGCTCGGAACTCCTCCGTGTACTGTCGCCGGGGACGCCGGCCTCCGTTTGTTGCCATTGTGGACATCGTATCCGCCTTTCGGAAGATGTCCACCAAACCGGATCAAGTCCAAATCGGGAATTGACGTGGAGGTGCAAGTCCTCTGGGGACCTTGATGACGGGAACCCCGAGCCGAACGGCAACTGCGACGTGGTGACACGTCGTGGGAAGGAAGCCGCAGGCAAAACTCCGGCCCGAGGAGTACGAACCGCAGACGAGGCGCAACGCTGGTGGGCGAGAGGGCACAAAGACTCGACGCCCGATGTCATCCGGACTGGCGCGGCGTATATGCGGCGGGTGGATGGAGTGAACGTCACGCGCCTTACCCTGGGAGATCTGCCCGCGTGCCTGTGAGCTAGTCTCGCCGCCAGGCGAGGACGATGCGCGGGTAGAAGTCAGCCGCGGCCATAGTAGCGATGTCGCACGTCGCGAAGGGCCAAACACGAGGAGCCACCGCTTCACGACGTTCGATGCACGAGAGAGACGCAGACACGAACGCTGAAATGCGTTCACGGACTCGGAAGGTCGCCCGCGGAACGGGCGACGGTACGAGCGCCGCGCGTCAAACGAGCACGGCACGTCGCGAGTCAAGCGGGGACGAGGCTCTGACCCTCATCGAGCAAGTCGTGCAGCGAGAGAACCTTGTCGCCGCCCACGCGCGCGTGGTGCGCAACGGCGGAGCACCTGGCGTCGACGGCATGACGGTCGACGACCTGATGCGCTATTGCCGCCAGCACCGGGCGCGCATCCGGGAACAGCTGCTCAGCGGCACGTACGTCCCGCAACCCGTCCGGCGTGTGGAGATTCCCAAACCGGATGGGAAGGGCGTACGGATGCTGGGCCTCCCCACGGTGCTCGACCGATTCATTCAACAGGCCCTGCTCCAAGTCCTCTCGCCCATCTTCGCCCCGACGTTCTCGGATGCGAGCTATGGCTTTCGTCCGCGACGGAGTACGCATCAGGCGGTTCAGCGTGCCCGCGAGCACATCGCGGCGGGACATCGGTGGGTGGTGGACGTGGACCTCGAGAAATTCTTCGACCGGGTGAACCACGACGTGCTGATGGCACGCGTGGCGCGCCGGGTGAAGGACACCCGAGTGCTCCGCCTGATTCGCCGCTATCTGCAGGCGGGGATGATGGAGGGTGGGCTGGTGTCGCCGCGCACGGAGGGCACGCCACAAGGCGGACCGCTCTCTCCACTCCTCAGTAACATTCTGCTCGACGAATGGGACCGAGAGCTGGAACGACGTGGGCACCGCTTTGTCCGATACGCGGACGATTGCAACGTCTACGTGCCGTCGAAAGCCGCGGGCGAACGAGTGCTGACATCACTGGACCGCTGGCTTCACCAGCGCCTCCGGCTGCGCGTGAATCGGGACAAGAGCGGCGTCGCACGGCCATGGACGCGCAAATTCCTTGGCTACAGTGTGACGTGGGACCGTGCAGCGCGACTTCGCGTGTCGCCAGCAGCCGTGAAACGGCTGAAGACGAAACTGCGAGACATGCTGCGCCAAGGGCGAGGCCGACGCCTCGCTCATGTGGTGGTGGACCTCAACCTCGCGACACGAGGCTGGGTGGCGTACTTTCGGTTCGCGGAAGTGAAAGCGAGCTTCGAGGACCTTGATAAGTGGCTTCGTCGGAAACTGCGCTGCATCATGTGGCGCCAGTGGAAGCGACCACGGACTCGGTTCCACGAACGTCGTCGGCGCGGTCTCGACGAGACTCGTGCCCGCGTCTCGGCCTTCAACGGTCACGGGCCGTGGTGGAACGCGGGGGCGAGTCATATGCACGCGGCCGTCCCAACCGCTGTACTGCGGCAGCTCGGTCTTCTCAGTCTGCTCGGTGAACATCAGCGCCTTCAACGTGCTTCGTGAACCGCCGGATGCCGACCGGCACGTCCGGTGGTGTAGGAGGTGAGAGCTGGTAACGGCTCTCACCTACCTGATACGGTCGCCCCAAGCATC
>JAOUHR010000017.1 GCA_029884515.1 Gemmatimonadota bacterium | reverse complement strand
TGCGCCTTAGCGCCCTTCACCGGCTTCGGGTTCGCGGCCGTGTCGGCCTCGACCATCGCGTAGACGATCTGCGCGTCCGACGGCGCGTACGAGACGCTGATCCGCCCCTTCATCGTGGAGGGGAACCCGCCGCCCCTCGCCTCGGTCCAGGTGTCGCCGCCATCCGTGGACTTCCAGAGGCCAGAGCCCACGCCGCCCGACTGCAGGAAGTACGGGCCCCGGAGCCGGGAATAGCTGGCCGCGAGGAGCGTGTTCGGGTCCTTCGGATGCATGCTGATGTCCACGAATCCCGTGGTGTCGTTGATGAACTTCTTGTTCACCCAGGTCTTCCCGCCATCGGTCGTCTTGTAGAGCCCGCGGTCCTTGCTCGGGGTCCACGCCGCGCCAAGGGCCGCGACCCACGCGATGTTCGGGTTGGTCGGGTGCACCACGATCCGCCCGATGTGCTGCGTCTCCTTGAGGCCTACGAAGGTCCAGGTGAGGCCGCCGTCGGTGGACTTGAAGACGCCGCCGCCCGGGGAGATCGAATTGCGCGAGTTGGGCTCGCCCGTGCCGAGGTAGATCGTGTTCGTGTCGCTCGGCGCGATCGCGATGTCGCCCATCGACGCCACGCCGTAGGTCTCGAACACCGAGCGGAAGGTGGTGCCGTTGTTGGTGGTCTTCCACACGCCGCCGCCGGCGGCGGCCACGAAGAACGTCTTCGACGGGGAGGGGATGCCCTCCACGTCCGCGACGCGACCGCCCATGTTGGCGGGGCCGATGTTGCGCCATCGCAGGGCGTCGATGTCGCCCTGACCGATCGCCTGGGCGTGGAGGCTTGTCGCGGCGAGGGCCGACAGGGCGCACGCCGAAAGGAACCGATGCACTCGCATAGTGGGGAACTGGGTCTGGGGTGGGACGGCAAGGGACGGCCCAATCATACGGCAGCCGCTCGTGGAGCGTTGGGTCGTCCGTCAGGGATGGTCCGTAGGGTTGGCCGTGCCCGGTCCACCGGCGATAGTTCGGACAAACGAACGATTCCGACAGGGAGAGCCACCCATGGCACCACGACGGAGCAAGACCACCCGCCGCGCCCCGATGGGCATCGCCGCCAACCTCGAGCCGCGGACGGTCCGCGGCCGCACGGATTCCCCCCGCACGCCGGTCGCCATCCGGGCCCGCGGCATCGATGTGGACGAGGCGCTCGACGGCCACATTCGCGAGCGCTGCGGTTTCAAGCTCGGCAAGTTCGCCGAAGCGATCGACCGCATCAGCGTCCGGCTCGAGGACGTGGGAGGACCCAAGGGCGCGCCCTCGATGCGCTGCGCCGTGAAGGTCGTCCTCTCGCGACACGAGAGCGTCGTGGTGGAGGTGGTGGAGGCAGATCACCGGGCGGCGTTCGACCACGCGTTGGATGCGACCGAACGCGCGGTGCGGCGATCGCTGGAGCGCGGCCGTGCCAAGGTGCGCGGCCGCGTCCGCGACTAGGGACCCGCTGGCCTATTTGCGCTGGCCGCTGCCCAGCCCCACGGGCATCGCCACCAGCGCCGCAGGGATGCCCAGTTCCTGAGCCGTGGGCAGCTTGCGCTCGCGCGCATACCGCCGGCGCGCCCGGTCCATCGCGTTGATACGCTGTACCCAGGTGTTGATCTCGGCGTCGTAGCGCGTGAGGCCGTTCTGCAGCCAGTAGGGGCGGTTCTCGAGCCGCCAGGCGCGCTCGAAGAGCTCGCGGTTGAGCACGTACCCATCGCGCAGGTCCTGCAGCTTGCCGTTGATCCCGGAGAGGTCCGCGAGGTCCACCCAGGTCACCGGCGTGGTGCGCGTGGGGTCGAGCGTGCGTGCGAACGACCGCGCGATCTCGTCGGCGAACTGGAACTTCGCACCGATCCAATCGATGCGGCGCGCGCCGACCTCCATCGCCGTGAGCGCGTCGAGCTCGCGCAGGTGGCGCTGCGCCCTCGCCTGCGCGATGAGCACCAGCGCCGACTCGGCGTGGATGCGCACGCGCGAGAGGACGGGGCGCAGGCGCAGCAGGTCCACCACACCCTCGTCCGTGTACGGGTCGACGAAGAAGAGGTAGCTCGAGGCGTCCCCCGCCTTCGACTCCTGGAGCGCCGCCTGCGCCGCATCGAGGTGCCGCTGCGCGGCGTCGACCCTTCCGGTGGTGTCGCCATGGAACTGCAGGCCGAATGACGCCTGGAACGCCTCGATGCTCGACTCACCAGGCTGCCACGCCGCTGCGGCGCCGAAGAGGACGCCGAGCCACGTCTGGTTGAAGAGCGCGTCGCCGTTGTCGTCCCAGGTGGTGTTGAGCATGCCCGTGGCGCCGCCGGCCTGCCCTTCGCGCACGAAGCCCTGGATGTTCGGGAGCGCCACGGGGAAGTTCGGCCAAACGCGGTTCCAGCTGCTCACGCCCGGTGCCACCCAGGTCTCGACGCCGGCGTCGCGGAAGGGCTTGAGGAACCGGTCGAACCCCGAGCGTGCGCCATACTCCCAGCCGATCGCGATCATGTCCTTCGGCAGCGTCTTCACGAGCTCGGGGCTGTTCATGGCGATGTCGCCCCAGAAGAGGAAGCGCTTGCCCTCGCGACGGAGCGCCTGCTCGGTGGCCAGCAGGTAGTCGACGTACACCGGCCCGATGGTGAGCGAGTCCACGCGCGACTTGGTCTGGCCCTTGCCGAGTTCGAACGTCTCGTCGGCGCCGAGGTGCACGAAGGGGGCGGGGAAGAGCGAGTCGATCTCGGCGAAGAGCGCGCGCGTGAGGTCGAGCGATCCGGGCTGGCCGGGGGCGAGCACATGCCCGTGGGCGGTCTCGGAGAGGGGGGCGTAGAGCTCGTACTTGAGCACGTGGTGCAGGTGGCCGAACGCCTGCTGCTGCGGGATCACCATCACGTGGTAGCGCGCGGCGTAGGCCACGAGCTCGCGCACGTCGTCCTGGCTCATCGCACCGAACGGTGGCGCGATGAGCGGGTTCGAGTTGAACTCGAGCGTGTGCTCGAAGTAGGGGGAGAAGACGTTGATCTTGTAGGCGGCGAAGGTGCGCACCTGCTTCTTCTGGAACTCGAGCGTGGGCACCGGCCCGCGTGAGAGGTCGTCCTGCACGCCCCGCCAGCGCATCGCGGGCCAGTCGCGGATGACCGCCGGGTGCAGGAGTGCCTCGTCGCCGCGCCCGGTGAAGAGTTGCTTGAGCGTCTGGAACCCATAGAACGCGCCGGCGTCGGTGGCGGCGATCACCTGCGCGCCGCGGCGGTCCACGAGCAGGACATAGCCCTCGGCGACCATCGCGTCGTCGAAGGTGAGATGGCGCGCGTTGAGCAGGTCCGTCGCCACCGGGCTCCCGATCCGGAGCCGCTCCACGTGCCACCCGCGGGCGACGGGCCCGAGTTCCGTGCGGAACCCGCGCTCGCGCATCGCGTCGATGAAGTCGCGCGCGGCGGCACGATCGTCGGGGTCACTCCCCTCGTCGATCGTGATCACGCCGCGGAACCGGATCGGGTCGTCAGCGTCCACGATCTCGCGTGGCGACGGGATCACGCGGAGGGCGGCGGCGCGGCGGCTCAATGGCGTGGCGACGGGGGCGACCGCGATCGTGTCCTGCGCAGCGACCGGGCGCGGATCCAGGAGAAGGAACGCGAGGGCGGACAAGCACCTGAGGGACCGGACTCGTGTCATGCGCGGAATGTGCCGTGACGACCATGCAGGGACAAGCGCGCGGCGTCGGCAGGCGCAGGCTGTCCCGCGCGCGGCGGCGTGCCTAGCTTCCCGGCGTGGAGAGCCCTCGGCCGCAGACGCAGCGCGAGCGCTGGCGCCGGATCATCTTCGATCACGACACCGCCGCCGGCAAGGCGTTCGACGTCGCCCTGATCGTCGTGATCCTCGGCAGCGTGTTCGTGATGATGCTCGACAGCCTGCCGGCGCTCTCGCCCGGTGCGCATGCCCTGCTCCGCCGGCTCGAGTGGGGCTTCACGATCCTCTTCACGGTCGAATACGGCGCGCGCCTCTGGTGCGCCGCGCGCCCCACGCAGTACGCCCGGAGCTTCTTCGGCATCGTGGACCTGGTCGCGACCCTCCCGACCTACATCAGCCTCCTCTTCCCCAGCGGGCGGTTCCTGGCCCTGGTGCGGGTGCTGCGCGTGATGCGGGTGTTCCGCATCCTCAAGCTCACGGAGTACGTGGAGGAGGCGGGCGTGCTCTCGACCGCGCTCAAGGCGAGCCGGCACAAGATCACGGTCTTCATCTTCACCGTGATCACCCTCGTCGCGATCATGGGTTCCCTGATGTTCCTCATCGAGGGGCCGGAGGCGGGCTTCACGAGCATCCCGATGGCGATGTACTGGGCGATCGTCACGCTCACCACGGTGGGGTACGGGGACATCGCGCCCATCACGGTGGCCGGTCGGCTGCTCGCCAGCGTCCTCATGGTGATGGGCTATGGCATCATCGCGGTCCCCACGGGCATCATGACGCTCGAGATCCAGCGCGCCTCGCGGCCGCGCGGCCTGCCGCGCGCGGTCTCGTGCGCCGGATGCGGGCGGGCCGACCACGACGCCGACGCCGAGTTCTGCAAGCAGTGCGGGGGCCGGCTGCCGGCACGCGAGGCCTCCTGACCTCGTCGCGCAAGCTCGACCGCGATATCTTATTCCTGAGATGAAGAGAAAGCCCTCCGCCAAGCAACCCGCGCCGCCCCCCGGCGCGGCCGCGCCCCTCGCCGACCCCCCGACGGCGACCGCGCTCAAGCTCTTCGTCGTGCTGAACCGCGCGGTGAACGCGGTGAACCGGCACGCCGAGGCGAGCATCGCCGCGCACGGACTCTCGTCGGGGGAGTTCGCGATCCTCGAGGCGCTCTACCACGGCGGGCCCCTCCTCCTCGGCGAAGTGCAGAAGAAGATCCTCGCCTCGAGCGGCGGCATCACCTTCCTGGTGGACCGGCTCGAGCGGAAGAAGCTGGTCCGGCGGCTGCCCTGCCCGACGGACCGGCGGGCGCGCTTCGCGGCGCTCACGGAGAAGGGGCACGCCCTCGTGGCGGGGATCTTCCCCGCCCACGCCGAGGTGATCCGTCGGGCCCTGAGCGGGCTGGGTCTGCCCGACCAACGGGCGGCGACCGCCCTGCTGCGGACCCTGGGCACCGAGGCGGCCGCCTTGGCGCCCGTCGACGCCTCCGGCCCGGGGACCTCCGGCGCGTCCTGACGGAAACAGCGGTTGACAGGATCAACGGAACGTGATAGTCTCTTAGTTATGAGATATGCAGGGGTTGTGCATCTCCTCGAGACCACCTGCTTCCATCCTTCCGCAAGGACATCGTCATGCTCTGGACCATCGATCCGACCCACGCCGCCGTCGAGTTCTCCGTCAAGCACATGGGCATCTCGACCGTGAAGGGCGCGTTCAACTCCTTCACCGCAACCGGCGAGACGAACGACGCCGGCGTCCCGACCTCGCTCTCGATGGAGATCGACGCCGACAGCATCTCCACCAACAACGCCGACCGCGACACGCACCTTCGTTCCGGCGACTTCTTCGATGTGGCCGAGTATCCGAAGCTCACGTTCGTGTCCACGAAGGTGAGCGGCGTCCGCGGCGAGCTCACCATCACGGGTGACCTCACGATCCGTGGCGTGACGCGGCCCGTGACCCTCACTGGTGAGCTTTCGGAGACCGTGACCGACCCGTGGGGCAACACGCGCACCTCGCTGGCCGTCTCCGGCAAGATCTCCCGGAAGGAGTGGGGCCTCACCTGGAACCAGGCACTCGAGTTCGGCGGCTTCATGGTGTCCGACGAGGTGAAGCTGCACGTCGAGGCCGAGGCGGTCGCGCAGGTCGAGGCCGGCGAGGCAGTCGGCGCGTAGCTGGACACCCTTGGGAGGGAGGTTCAACTTCGAACCTCCCTCCCTCGGTGAGTTTCCGTGACCGGTCGTCCGATCCGCGCCGCGCGGCAGTTCCGTGCGGCGAGACCACTGCTCCTCGCTCTCATCATCGGCGCCCTGGGCTCCGCCGTACTGCCGGCGCAGCAGCGCTTCGCGCGAACGGACTACGCGCAGAGCACCTTCGACGTCCCGATGCGCGACGGCGTGCTGCTCCACCTCGAGATCTTCGCGCCCATCAACGCCGCGGAGCCGCTCCCATTCCTCCTCCAGCGCACGCCGTATGGTGTGGGCGCCGCCGGGGGCCGGCTCGCCGGGAGCTACAAGGAACTGGCCGAGGACGGCTACATCTTCGTGTTCCAGGACATCCGCGGGCGCTACAAGTCGGGTGGCACCTTCGTGATGCAGCGGCCGCCGCGGCTGCAGGACGGCCCCCGCAATGCGATCGACGAGAGCACCGACACCTACGACACCATCGACTGGCTCCTTCGCAACGTGCCGAGGAACAACGGGCGCGTGGGGATGCTCGGCGTCTCGTACGACGGGTGGACCGCGGCGATGGGGATGCTCGATCCGCACCCCGCGCTCAAGGCGGTGAGCCCGCAGGCGTCGCCCGCCGACATGTTCATCGGCGACGACTTCCACCACAACGGCGCATTCCGCCTGAGCTACGGGTTCGAGTACGCGTTCCTCACCGAAGCGAGCAAGGAGAACTCGAACTTCACCTTCGACAAGTACGACACGTACGACTGGTACCTCGCGCTGGGGCCGCTCTCCAACGTGCAGGCGCGCTACCTGAAGGACCGCACGCTGCCGACGTGGACGGACTTCACGGAACATCCCAACTACGACGCCTTCTGGCAGCGCCAGGCGATGAAGCCCTACCTCACGCGCGTCACCGTGCCGACGCTCAACGTCGCCGGGTGGTGGGACCAGGAGGACTTCTACGGGCCCATCACGATCTACCGCGCGCTCGAGACGCACGACACGCGGGACCAGAACGCGCTCGTGGTCGGGCCCTGGTGGCACGGCGGATGGAGCAACGGCCCCGGCCAGACGATCGACGCGATCGACTTCGGCTCTCCCACCGGCGAGTACTACCGGCAGAGGATCCAGGCGCCCTTCTTCGCGCACTACCTGAAGGACCTCGGCGACTTCAAGCCGGCCGAGGCGACCGTATTCGAATCGGGGAGCAACAGGTGGCGCACGTTCACGGCGTGGCCGCCGGCCGAGGCCGAGATCAAGGCGCTCTACTTCCGCGCGGACGGGCGCCTCTCGTTCGAGCCGCCGGCCGCGCGTGACAGCGCTGGTGTGGACCGCTACGTGAGCGACCCGGCCAAGCCGGTGCCCTACCGCCGCCGCCCGATCGAGCCGACGTACTTCCCGAAGGGATCGAAGTGGCGCACCTGGTTGTTGCAGGACCAGCGCTTCGTGGACGGCCGGCCCGACGTGCTCACCTACTCGACCGACGTGCTCACCGAGGACGTGGTGGTTGCGGGGGACATCACCGCCAAGCTCTTCGCAAGCACCACGGGACGCGACGCGGACTGGATCGTGAAGCTCATCGACGTCTATCCCGAGGAGGTCGCGCCCGACCACACGCTCGGCGGCTACGAGCTGATGGTCGCGAACGACGTCTTCCGCGGCCGGTTCCGGGAATCATTCGAGAAGCCCGTGCCGCTCGTCCCGAACCGGATCACGCCCTTCACGATCGACCTGCACACGCAGAGCTACCGCTTCCTCAAGGGCCACCGGATCATGGTGCAGGTGCAGAGCACCTGGTTCCCGATCATCGACCGCAACCCACAGACCTGGGTGGAGAACATCTTCAAGGCGAAGGCGTCGGATTACGTTGCACAGACCCACTCGATCTGGCGGACGCCTGCAGCGCCATCGCGTGTGGAGATCCAGACCGTTCGTCCCTGATCGCTGTGCCACTCCGCTCCCTCCGCCGCACGCCGCACCTCTCCGCACTCAAGGACCCATGACTTCCGTGTTCGCGCCCGACCTGCTGCAGGATCGCGTCATCCTCATCACCGGGGGTGGCACGGGGCTCGGCCGTGCGATGGGGGAGCGGTTCCTCGAGCTGGGGGCGAAGGTCGCGATCGCCTCGCGGCGGGAACCCGTGCTTCGTGCGGCGGCGGACGAGATGATGGCCGCGTCCGGCGGCGACGTGTTCCCGATCGCGTGCGACGTGCGCGACCCCGAGGCGGTCGACCGGATGGTCGACGCCGTGTGGACACACTTCGGTGGCGTGGACGCGCTCGTCAACAACGCCGCCGGCAATATCGCCGCCCCGACGGAGAAGCTCTCGCATCGTGCGGTGGATTCGGTGCTCGGCATCGTGCTCCACGGCTCCTTCTACTGCACGCTCGCCCTCGGCAAGCGGTGGCTCGCCGATGGTCGTGGCGGACGCGTGCTCTCGATCGTGACAACGTACGCAGAGGGTGGTTCGGCGTACGTGGTGCCCTCGGCGGCGGCGAAGGCCGGCGTGCTCGCGATGACGCGTTCGCTCGCGGTGGAGTGGGGGCCGCGGGGCATCACCTGCAACGCGATCGCGCCGGGGCCGTTCCCCACCAAGGGCGCGTGGGACCGACTGCTTCCCGATCCTTCGTTGATGGAGTCGGCGATCGACCGTATCCCGGTGCGACGCGCCGGCGAGCCGATCGAGCTGGCGAACCTCGCGGCCTTCCTCCTCTCCGACGCGGGCGCGTACATCAATGGCGATTGCATCACGATCGATGGTGGCGAGAAGCTGAAGGGCGGGGGGCAGTTCTCCTGGATGGGGTCGCTCACCGAGGAGCAGTGGGGGGCGCTCGAGGCGTCGGCGCGCGGGGCGACGAAGGCGGACCGTGGAAGTGCCGCCAAACAGGCGGGCGCCCCGCGCGGCGCGGGATCAAGCAGATGAGCTCGGAGCTCGCCGGTCGCGTCCGCGCCTTCATCGAGACGAAGGCGATCCCGCTCGAGCCGCGGTACCTCTCGCGGCCATTCAAGGAGATGCTGCCCGAACTGCGCGCGCTCCGCGACGAGGTGAAGCGGCTCGGCCTCTGGGCACCCCACTTGCCGATGGCGGAAGGAGGTCTGGGCCTCACGCTCACCGAGTTCGCGGAGGTCAGTGCCGTGCTCGGCGAGAGTCCGGTGGGGCACTACCTCTTCAACTGCAACGCGCCCGACATCGGCAACCAGGAGTTGCTGCTCTCGCACGGAACCGCGGAGCAGAAGATGCGCTGGTTCGCGCCGCTCGCGCGCGGCGAGGTGCGCAGCTGCTTCGCCATGACGGAGCCGGAGTTCGCCGGCTCCAACCCCGTCTGGATGGACACGCGCGCGGTGCGCGAGGGCGACGACTACGTGATCACGGGGCACAAGTGGTTCGCCTCGTCGGCGGATGGCGCGGCGTTCACGATCGTGATGGCGGTGACCGCGCCCGACGCGCCGCCGCACAGGCGGGCGAGCCAGATCATCGTGCCCATGGACGCGCCGGGCCTCACGCTCGAGCGCAACATCTCCGTCATGGGTGAGCCAGGGTCGGGGTACGCGAGCCATGGGGAGCTCCGCTTCACCGCCGTGCGCGTCCCCGTCTCGAATCGCCTGGGTACCGAGGGCGAAGGATTCGCGCTCGCACAGGAGCGGCTCGGCCCGGGGCGGATCCACCATTGCATGCGGTGGATCGGGATCTGCGAGCGCGCCTTCCGGTTGATGGTCACGCGCGCCGCGACCCGCGAACTCGCGCCCGGCGAGCCGCTCGGCCGCCAGCAGGCGGTACAGCACTGGATCGCCGAGTGCCGCGCCGAGATCGACGCGTCCCGTCTCCTCGTGCTGCACGTGGCCGCGCAGATCGAGCGCGACGGAACAAAGGCCGCACGCGACGGCGTCTCGCTCATCAAGTTCCACGTCGCCGGAGTGTTGCAGCGCGTGCTCGACCGCGCGATCCAGGTGCACGGCGCGATGGGGATGACCGACGCGACGCCGCTCGCGTACTGGTACCGGCACGAGCGTGGGGCGCGCATCTACGACGGTCCGGATGAGGTGCACAAGAGCGCCGTGGCGCGCCGCATCCTCGAGAGGGCGGGGATGACGCGAGAGAAGCGGTGAGCGACACGCGCCCGGTACGGAGCGGGGAGGAGTTGCCGCTTCCGGCGCTCAACAAGTGGCTCGCCGAGGCCGCGCCGCAGCTCGGCGTGGCGAAGGAGGTCGCGCAGTTCCCCGGCGGCTTCTCGAACCTTACCTACCTGCTCACCACCACGAAGGGTGAGGCCGTGCTCCGGCGCCCGCCGGTGGGCGTCGCACCCGGGCGCGCGCACGACATGCCGCGCGAGGCGCGGATCCTCTCGGTGCTCGAGTTGCGCGGCACGCCGGCCCCCCGCGCGATCGCCACCTGCGAGGATGCGTCGGTGATCGGCGCGCCCTTCTATGTCATGCAGCGCGTGAAGGGCCTGATCCTGCGCGGAGCGAAGGCGCCGGGAGGTTTCGACGCCGAGACCTTCGCGCGGCTCGGCGAGGCGTTCGTGGACACGCTCGTCGCGATCCATGGCGCGACGCCGGCCGATCCCGTGATCGGCGGACTGGGGAAGCCGATGGGGTACGTGGCACGGCAGGTGGAGGGGTGGACCACGCGCTGGACCGCGTCACGCACCGACGACGTGCCAACGATCGAAGCGCTCGCCGCCTGGCTCGACGCGAACCAGCCGGGCGAGTCGGGCGCCTGCCTCGTGCACAACGACTACAAGTACGACAACCTCGTGCTCGACCCTGCGCAGCCCTGGCGCATCGTCGCCGTGCTCGACTGGGAGATGGCGACGCTCGGCGACCCATTGCTCGACGTGGGCACGTCGCTTGGCTATTGGGTGGAAGCCGGGGATGACCCGGCGTTCCGCGCGCTCGGGCTCGGCATCACGGCGCTGCCGGGCAACCTCACGCGCGCGCGGCTGTGGGAGCGGTACCTCGAGCGCGCGGGGCGCGCGATGCGGCCGCGCACGTTCTATGAGGCGTTCGGCGTGTTCAAGATCGCGGTGATCGCGCAGCAGATCCTCGCGCGGTACCGGAAGGGGCTCACGACGGACGAGCGGTTCGCGCGACTCGGCGATGCCGTGCGGATCCTAGGCGAGCGCGGGGCCGCGATCGTCGCGGGGTGAAGGGACTCACACCGCTGGACCGACCCGGCCCGACCCGCACCGCGAATTCACCGCGCAGGCACTCTCACGCCGCGCGTCCTACTCGCAGCGCGTCCCTCCGCGACCGCCGAATGCCGGCGCTGGCGCGGCCACGGCAGCGGGGGGCTGCCGCGGCCATACGTTGTCGGTCGCGTCACGATCGGGGAAACGGCAGTTCGGATCGAGTTGGATCTTCTCGATGGGGCGTGGCCCGAACGCGAGCACCGCATCGAAGGTGCGGTTGCCGCTGAACCAGACATCCACCGGCCAGGTCACCACGGCTGTGGCGCTGTCGGTCATCACCGCGTTCTTCATGGACCGGATGGCCGCGCCCGTGGGCGCGAAGGTCACGCGTAGCACGACCGGCGACGGCATCTGGCCGTCCTGCCGCACGGTCACCGTCGTCCGGCCGGCGGCGCTCTTCACCGACGCGATGGAGCCCTCCACCGACTCGGTGGTGAAGAGCCAGTAGTACCAGAACCAGCCGAGGTCACGCTTGAGCGCGGAACTCATGAAGTTCGCGTAGTCCCACGGCGACGGGTGCCTGAAGAGCCACGCCTTCGCGTACTCGCTGTGTGCCCGCCAGACGGCGGTGTCGCCCACGATCCCGCCGAGCATCGAGAGCATCAGCGGTGCCTTCGAGTACGCCTGGAAGCTGTACATCGGGCCGCCGTAGTTGGCGTCCCACATGAGCGGCGCCTCGGTCTCGGAGCCGCTCGTGCGTCCGTAGGCCTGGCCGAGTCCGTCGAGATTCGCCGGCTGTCCGTTCCGGTCCGACGCCGAGAGCGAGTTCATGTACTGATTGAAGCCCTCGTCCATGAAGCCGTACCACGTCTCATTCGTGCCGACCATCATCGGCCACCACTGGTGTCCCGTCTCGTGGTCCGCGGCGCCGCTGGCCGACCCGATGAACATCGGGAACTCCATGCCGGTGTCCGGTCCGTCCGTGAGCGTGAGCTGCGGGAAGACGTACGGCATCCAGAGCTTCGAGTAGAACTCGAGTGCATGCCGCGCGAGCGGCCCTGCCTGCGCATACTGCGCCGCGTGACTCGGCACATAGAGCAGGCTGACGGGGATCGCACCCTTGCCCGGGATGGTCGCGCGCGTGACATCCCACACGAACCGATCGGAACTCGACCAGGCGAAGTCATTCACGAAGTCGGCGATGTAGTGCCAACTGAGTCGTTGGCCATCCACCGTCGACCTGCCCGGTCCTCGCTCCGCCGCCGTCACGACGGGCCGCACGCTATCCGATTCGAGCGCGTGCGACAGTCGCTCGCGCGCCGTGGGCGTGAGCACCTCTTGGGGGTTCTGCAGCAGCCCAGTCGCGCCGACGATCCACCCGGCCGGCACATCGATCGTCACGTCGAAGTGGCCGAAGTTGTTGTAGAACTCCGACGGGCCCAGGTACGGGTCGGTGTCCCAGCCGCGCAGGTCGTCGTACACCGCCACGCGCGGATACCACTCGGCCACCTGCACGAGACTGTCGCCCCACGAGCCCATCCGCAGGCCACGTCCGTTGTCCGACTTGGGCGCCTTGAAGTTCCATTCGGCTTCGAGGGTCGCGGTGCCGTGTGGCGCGATGGGTGTCGGCAGGGTGATGCGGGCGGTGGTCGTGCCAATGCCTGTCGCGGCGAGCGTAACGGTCTGCGGCGCTCCGCCCTGCCCGAACTGGCGTCGCTGCGGCGGCGGGTTCAGGTCCACCGCTTCGCCGTTGAAGGCGAGGCGCGTGACGACCATGCCGTCGGTGATCTCCGGCACCGACTCGGCCTTCGGCACGTTCGCCGCGAAGAGGTTCTGGTCGAGGCGCAGCTGGATCGTGCGCATCGCCGAGTCGCTGTTGTTGTGGATCGTCACGGTCTCGCGGCCGGTGATGCGCATCGCGGGGACGTCGAGGCGGGCGTGGATCGTGTAGTCCACCTGCGTCTGCCAGTAGTTCTTTCCGGGGCGCCCCGTGGAGTCGCGCGTGCCGGCGGCGAGCGCGCGTCGGATCGTGTTCGTGAGCGGGATATCGCGGCGGATGGCGCGCGTGGGTGACTGGGCGGCGGCCACGATGGGGAGGACCGCGGCGGAGAGGAGGAGGGCCGTTGAGGCACGCATGTGACAGGGTCCGAGTTGACGGTGGGGAACTCAAAGGAAGCTACGCATCGTTGTGTGTCCGGGTTGACGCGTTCGGAGTGCCTCCAGGCTGCGGCCACCGCACCGCTGCGATCCTCAGGACCGCCTCGCGACTCAGGCGGTCGCCGCGTCGAACCTGCGGCGACCCGAGCGACCGACCGCACGGCGCGCCAGCCGTTTCCTGCTCCCCGCCGACGCCGTGCGTGCGAGCGACGCGACCACGGCCTCGAGCGGTCCGATGGCTCTTGCGAGCGTCTTGTACTCCGCCGTGCCCTCCGCCGGCAGCCCGCGCGAGAGCGCGAGCAGTCGACGTTTCCGCCCGTCGAGTAGCAGACGCATTGCCTTGGGTGTCGCGGTGAGGAGCGAGGCCCGCCCATCCTGCACCGCTGGCGTGCGATGTATCCACGCGGCCTTCTCCAGGCCGTGCACGAGCCGCGTCATCGTAGGCCCGCTCACCCGTTCGGCGGCG
>JAOUHR010000326.1 GCA_029884515.1 Gemmatimonadota bacterium | reverse complement strand
GAGCGCCACGCTCACCGACTCGCGCCCGGTCACGATCGCGGTCCGCAGGCCGGCCTGCTGGAGCATCTTGATCCCGAGCCCGTCCTGGATGTCGTAGCGCTTGAGCTCCACGCGGGCGCCGGCGGCATCGCCCAGGATGATGCCGCCGTCGGTGAGGACGCCGTCCACGTCGAAGCAGACGAGGCGCACACGGCGCGCCACCTCGGGATCGAGTGCGGAGGTCCCGGCCTTGAGGATCATCGCCGCGCGAGCTCCCACGTGGCGACGCACTTCTCGACGAGCGCGTCGAGTTCGCTCAGCGGGATCATGTTCGGGCCGTCGCTCGGCGCGTGATCCGGGTCGGGGTGCGTCTCGAGGAAGAGCCCGTCGGCGCCAGCCGCGCAGGCCGCCAGGGCGAGCGGCGGGATGAACTCGCGCGCGCCGCCGGAGGCGCCCCCCGCCCCCTGCCCCGGCCGCTGCACCGCATGCGTCGCGTCGAAGATCACCGGGGCGTCGCAGGCGGCGCGCATCCGCGCGAAGCTCCGCATGTCCACCACGAGGTCGCCGTAGCCGAAGAAGGTGCCGCGCTCCGTGACGGCCACGTCGCACCCAGCCGTGCTCGCCGGGCGCGCGACCTCGTAGGCGGCGCGCACTTTCGCCACCGCGCCCACCAGCCCCTCGGGGTGCATCCACTGGCCCTTCTTCACGTTCACGGGCTTGCCCGTGGCGCCCGCGGACTCGAGCAGGTCGGTCTGGCGACAGAGGAAGGCGGGGATCTGCAGCACGTCGGCGACGGTGGCGGCCGGGGCGCACTGGTCAGGCAGGTGCACGTCCGTCAGGATCGGGAGCCCGGTGCGTTCCCGCACGCGTGCGAGCGCGGCCAGTCCCGCGTCGAGGCCGGGCCCGCGGTGCGCGCCGGCGTTCGACCGATTCGCCTTGTCGAAGCTCGCCTTGAAGATGATCCCGCCCGGCACACGCTCGGCGAGACGGGCGAGGTGGTCTCCCACGCGGAACATCAACTCGTCCCCCTCGACGACGCAGGGGCCGGCGATGAGGAAGAGCCGATCGCGGGGGAAGGTCGCAGGCATCAGTTGGCCTCGGCCATCTGGGCGTGGATCCGCGCCGCGCCGCCCGAGGTCCGGGCGCGCTCCGCCGAGGCCGCGACGAACGCCGAGAAGAGCGGATGCGGACGCGTCGGCCGCGACTTGAGCTCCGGGTGGAACTGGCAGGCGACGAAATAGGGATGTGAGGGCAGTTCGATCATCTCCACCAGGGACCCGTCCGGCGAGAGCCCTGAGAGGCGCATCCCAGCCTGCTGGAACTGCTCGCGGTACTGGTTGGAAACCTCGTAGCGGTGGCGGTGGCGCTCGGAGATCTCCGGCTGGCCGTAGACTTCGGCCGCCTTGCTGCCGGGCTTCAACCGGCACGCGTACGCGCCGAGCCGCATGGTGCCGCCCATCTCCTTCACGTTCTGCTGCGACTCGAGGAGCGAGATCACGGGGTTCCCGCACTCGGGCGCGAACTCGCTCGAGTTGGAGTCGTCGATGCCGCAGACGTCGCGCGCGAACTCGATGATCGCCGCCTGCATGCCGAGGCAGATGCCGAAGAACGGCGTGCCCCCCTCGCGCGCCGCACGGATCGCCTCCACCATCCCCTCCACACCGCGCACCCCGAACCCGCCGGGCACCAGCACGCCATCGAACTGCGCCACGAGGGCCTTCGCCTTCGCGGCGTCGGTGAAGAGGTCGCTCGAGGTCCAGGCGATGTCCACGCCGACGTCGTTCGCGATGCCTCCGTGGATCAACGCCTCCTGCACACTCTTGTAGGAGTCGGCGTAGTCCGTGTACTTGCCCACGACGGCGATGCGCACGCGCCGCTGGGGGGCGACCACCCGCTCCACGAGACTCTTCCACGCCGTGAGGTCGGGGGCCTTGGTCTCCAGGCCGAGCTTGCGACAGACGAGGTCGTCGAGCCCCTGGTCGTGGAAAGTGAGTGGGATCTGGTAGATGGTGCTCACGTCCCGGCTCTCGATCACGGCGCCGAACTCGACGTTGCAGAAGAGCGCGACCTTGCGCTTCACGTCCTCCGCGAGCGGGCGCTCCGTGCGACAGATCAGCACGTCGGGCTGGATGCCGATCTCCATGAGGTCGCGCACCGAGTGCTGCGTGGGCTTGGTCTTCACCTCGCCCGCGGCCGCGATGTACGGCACGAGCGTGAGGTGGATGAAGAGCGTGCGCTCCCGGCCCACGTCGTGCCGGAACTGGCGGATGGCCTCGAGGAACGGCAGCGACTCGATGTCGCCCACCGTGCCGCCCACCTCGACGATGACGATGTCGTTCTCCGGCGCCACCCGGCGCACCGCGCTCTTGATCTCGTCCGTGATGTGCGGGATCACCTGCACCGTGGACCCGAGGTACTCGCCCCGGCGCTCCTTGGTGATGACGTTCGAGTAGATCCGCCCGGTGGTGATGTTGTTCGCCTGCGTGAGCGGCCGGTCGATGAAGCGCTCGTAGTGGCCGAGGTCGAGGTCCGTCTCGGCGCCGTCGTCGGTGACATAGACCTCGCCGTGCTGGAACGGCGACATCGTGCCCGGGTCCACGTTGAGGTAGGGATCGAGCTTCATCATCGTGACCCGCAGGCCTCGCTCGACGAGGAGCCGCCCCAGCGAGGCCGCGGCGATGCCCTTGCCGAGCGAGGAGACGACGCCGCCGGTGACGAAGATGTACTTGGGAGCGGACTGTGCCGTGGGGGTGGTCATCTCGGGGTTCCGGTGGTCTCGGACCAGTGGGAGTTGGCGCGGATCAGGTCGTCCTCGGTGTTGACTTCGCCCCAGGACGGGGCGTCCACGATTGCCACGCCCATTGCGATGCCGTCGGCGAGGGCGCGGAGCTGTTCGAGCCGCTCGACGAGCTCGAGCGGATGCGGCGGGAGCGAGACCCAGCGCTGGAGCGCCTCGCGGCGGCAGGCGTAGATCCCCATGTGCTGGAGCACCAGCGTATCGCGAGTGCCCGCGTCCGCGCTCTCCCGCAGGTACGGGATGCCGGCGCGCGAGAAGTAGAGCGCCCGGCCGTCGTCGGCGCGCACGACCTTCACGCAGTTCGGGTCGTCCATGATCGCCGGGCCACGGCGCCCCGCGGCGGTGCCCAGCGGGAAACCATGGTCCCGCACCATCGCGATCGCGCCCGCCATCGCGTCCCCGCGCATGAAGGGTTCGTCGCCCTGCACGTTCACGATTACGTCGTGCGCCGCGTACTCGGGGCGTGCCGCCACCTCGGCCACGCGATCCGTGCCGGATGGATGTTCGCTCGAGGTGAGCACGGCCTCGCCACCCGCGGCGCGCACCACGTCAGCGACCTCTTCCGTCTCGGTGGCCACGACGACCCGGTCCGCCAAGGCGAGAGCGCGCACGCGTTCGAGCACCCGGACCACCAGTGGAGCGCCGCCGAGGAGTCGCAGGGGTTTCCGGGGGAGCCGCGTGGCCCCGAGTCGAGCCGGGATGACCGCGAGGGTACTCATGGGGACCCCTCGGAAGCGGGAGGCGCGCACGCAAAATCCACGCCAAGGCAATCTATTGA
>JAOUHR010000325.1 GCA_029884515.1 Gemmatimonadota bacterium | reverse complement strand
CGAGACGGCGCGCATGCCCTTGTACACGAAGCGCTGCAGCCGCTTCCCCTCGTAGGTCTCGGTCGTGAAGATGTTGCCCTTGGAGTCGGTCGCGATGCTGTGCACCGCGAAGAACTGGCCCGGCTGCCGGCCACCGTCGCCGAAGGCGGTGAGGATCTCGAGCGAGTTGCGGTCCATCACGTAGACGCGCTCGTTCTTGCCGTCGGCGAGATAGATGAAGCGCTGCTGCGGGTCACGGGAGAAGGCGATGTCCCACACCGAGCCGTCGCCGAGCGTGTTGGGCGCGATCCGCTGCTCCTTCACGAACTTGCCCGCGGTGGTGAAGACCTGGATGCGGTCGTTCGGGCGGTCGCAGACGTAGACGAGCCCGTCGTGCGTCGGCTCGGCGCAGTGCACGGGGTTCCGGAACTGCTGCGCGAGCGGCGCGTTCGGCCGGTAGGGGCCGAGGTTCGAGTCGTTCGGCACGTTGCCGTAGGCGCCCCAATAGCGCTTGATGGCGCCGGTGTTCATGTCGAGCACCGCCACGCGCTTGTTCCCGTAGCCGTCGGAGACGTAGGCCTCGTTGGCCTTGGCATCGAACGAGATCTTGGCCACGCGGCCGAAGGAATCCATGCTCTTCGAGTTCGCCGGGCGGCCGGGCACGCCGATCTGCTTGATGAGCTTGCCGTCGTGCGTGAACTTGAGGATGTGCGAGTCCCAGCCGGCGCCGGTGGTGTCCGGGGCCCCGTTCCCGCCGATCCAGATGTTGTCCAGGTGGTCGACGGCGATGCCGTGGTTGCTCGACGGCCAGGTGTAGCCCTCGCCCGGGCCGCCCCACGAGTTCACGAGATTGCCCTCGGGATCGAACTCGAGCACCGGCGGTGCCGGCGTGCAGCAGGACCCGCTCGCCGGGCTGGTGGCCGCGCTCATCTCGGTGCGCGCGTTGAGCGTCATCGCGCCACGATGCACGATGAACACATGGTCCCGCGAGTCGACCCCGACGCCGATGGTGGAGCCGAGGATCCAGCCGTTGGGGAGGGGCTTGGGCCAGAGGGGATCCACCTCGAAGGCCGGCGCCTGCACCGCCTGCCGCGCGAGCGAGGCGCTCAGCTGCGACTGGCCGACGGCGAGCAGCGCGATGGTCGCGCCCAACACGGTGACGGTGACGAGCGTACGCTTGGCTTGCATCCGATGCACTCCGATCTCGCGTGAGGGTCCCCAAGCGTCCTGTGCGACGCTGCGCCAAATGCTATATCTCCCCGCTGTGATGCACCAGAGACCTCCGGCGCTTCGGCTCGCGAAGCGGATGGCGCTGCTGTGCGTGTCCTCCGTCGCGCTGCTCGTGATGGCGCCGCGGCCGGCCGGCGGGCACGAGGTGCCCGCGCGCGTCGCGATCCAGGGGTACGTGCAGCCCGAGAGCCGCGTGCTCCGCCTCCTGCTGCGCGTCCCGCTCGAGTCGATGCGCGACATGGAGTTCCCGATCCGCGCCGACGGCATGCTGGACCTCGAGCGGGTGCGCGCGCTCCTGCCCGGCGCCGCGCAGCTCTGGATCGCGAACTACCTCACACTCGAGGAGGACGGGAGGCCGCTGGCCGCGCCCCGGATCGTCGCGACCCGGCTCTCCCTCCCGAACGACCGCGCCTTCGAGAGCCTCGTCGGGGCACTCGCACACGTGCAGGGTGCGCCGCTGGGCGGCGAGGTCGCGCTGCCCTGGCAGCAGGCGCTCTTCGATGTGCTGCTCGAGTACCCGATCACCTCGGCCAGTGCGCGCTTCACCCTGCTCCCCGCGCTCGCGCACCTGGGCATCCGGACCACGAGCGTGCTGCGCATCGTGGGCCCCGACGGCGGCGAGCGGATGCTGGTCTACGAAGGGAACCCCGACCGCATCGTGCTCGAGCCCCGTTGGTATGACGCGGCCGCGCAGTTCCTCGCCGACGGCTTCCGCCACATCCTCGGCGGCTTCGATCACCTCCTCTTCCTGCTCTGCCTCGTGCTCCCGGTGCGGCGCTGGAGGTCGCTGGTCGCGATCGTCACCTCGTTCACCGTGGCGCACTCACTCACGCTCGGAGCAGCCTCGCTCGGGCTCGTGCCCACGACCCTCTGGTTCCCACCGCTGGTCGAGGCGGGGATCGCGCTCTCCATCCTCTGGCTGGCGGTCGAGAACCTGCTGCTCGCGCCGGAGCGGCTGGAGCAGCGCTGGATGCTCGCCTTCGGGTTCGGCCTGATCCACGGCTTCGGCTTCGCCTTCGCGCTCGGCGCGAACCTCCAGTTCGCCGGCGGTCACCTCGTCACCGCGCTGGCGTCGTTCAACGTGGGTGTCGAACTCGGCCAGCTGCTCGTGCTCGCGATGGCACTCCCGGCGCTCTGGCTGGTACACCGGTATGTGGGCGCGGGCCGCGAGCGGCTGGTGACGATCGTCGGCTCGGTGCTCATCGCGCACACCGCGTGGCACTGGGCGGGTGAGCGACTCGTCACGCTCGACGCATATCGTGCGGGCCTCACCTGGCCCGCGCTCGACGCGACCTTCGCACTTGGCGCGATGCGCGTCGCGCTCCTCGCGACCGTCGCGCTGGCCGTGGGGCTCGCGATGCGGCACATTCTTCGCACTGTCTGGCGACCCTGACCGCGTGACCATGCCCCGTCCGTTCGTGCCCGTCCTGATCGTCCCCGTGCTCGCACTCGCCGCTGCTGCGGCGCAGCCTGCGCACCGCTCCACGCAGGACGGCGTCTACACGCTCGCGCAGGCGAACCAGGGAAAGGACCTCTTCGCGGGCTACTGCCAGAGCTGCCACACGCCCACGGTGCACGCCGGCCCGCCCTTCCGGAACAAGTGGTTCGGACGCACCCTTGGGGAGCTCTTCGGCTACATGCGCCGCGAGATGCCCAAGACCGACCCGGGCTCGCTCGGCGACGAGGAGTATGCGACGCTCCTCGCGTATCTCATGCGCATCAACGGCATGCCCACCGGCTCCACCCCGCTGGCCGCGGATTCCGCGGCGCTGCATCGTATCCGGATCGACTCGCTCCCGCGCTCCTCCGCTGCTCCCACCTCACCGGATCATCGTCGATGAACACGCGATCCTCGCTCTCCGCCATCGCCCTCGCGCTGCTGCTCGCCCCGTGCGGCGCCAACGCGCAACTCCCCACGCCCGCGAGCGCGCCGGGCGGCACCACGCCGACGACCACGGGACTCGTCCGCGGCAACGCGCCGGGCGAGTGGCGCTACTGGGGCGCCGACGCCTTCAGCTCGCGCTACTCACCACTCGACCAGATCAACGCGCAGAACTTCGACAAGCTCCAGGTCGCCTGGCAGTGGGACGCCGGGACGTTCGGCGCGGACGAGTACTACCGCACCACGCCCATCTACGCGAACGGGCGGCTCTTCACCGTCGCGACCACGCGCCGTTCCGCCATGGCGATCGACCCCGAGACGGGCGAGACGCTCTGGATGTACCGCCTCGAGGAAGGCATCCGCTGGCAGAAGGCGCCGCGCCAGTTCGCCGGTCGCGGCCTCTCCTACTGGACCGACGGCCGCGAGGAGCGCGTGATCGTCGTGACGCCGGGCTACCACATGGTCTCGCTC
>JAOUHR010000324.1 GCA_029884515.1 Gemmatimonadota bacterium | reverse complement strand
GCCACCACGCCGCCGGCCCCGGCCGTAGGTTCTGGTCGGTCCCGTCCACGTCCGGTCACCCCACCGTGCATGCCCCCTGTCCGTCCCCTCGCGCTCGTGCTGCTGGCCGCCGGCGTGGTGGCCTGCGCCGCTCGCACCAACTCCGGCCGCCCCGGCGCCTCGGCCATTGCCGAGCGCCCGATCGGCATTCCGAGCCTGCCGCACACAGAAGCCGACGCGCACTTCATGACCGGGATGATCCACCATCACGCGCAGGCCGTGCTGATGGGGAAGTGGGCGCCGACGCACGGCGCGAGCGCGGAGCTCCAGCGGCTCGCCGAGCGGATCGTGGTGGCGCAGAACGACGAGATCGCGCTGATGCAGAACTGGCTGCGCGACCGCAGCGAGCCCGTGCCGAGCAGCACGCCCGGCCCGATGAAGATGAAGATGAACGGCATGGAGCACGAGATGCTCATGCCCGGGATGCTGACCGACGCCCAGCTGCACCAGCTTGACCTGGCGCGCGGCGAGGAGTTCGACCGGCTCTTCCTCACCTTCATGATCCGCCACCACGAAGGGGCGCTCACGATGGTGAACGACCTCTTCGGTTCGCCGGGCGCCGCGCAGGACGAGGTCGTGTTCCGGTTCGCCTCCGATGTGTACGCCGACCAGACGACCGAGATCGACCGGATGCAGCAGATGCTCACCGCACGCACCAGATAGCCCCACTCCCGCCCACGAAGGAGCCCGCATGCGTTCCGCCCGCCCCCACCGGTCGCCCAAGACCGTCCTCGTCCGAGCGACCGCGTTCGCGGCGACCCTCGTCGCAGCGGTCGCCTGTTCGCGCACTCCGATGCCTGGCGTCCAGCCGGCGCCGGCGACCTCCATGTCGGCTGCCGCGCCAACACCGGACCCGCGCGTCGGACTGAAGGCCGGCCTCTTCGACGCCGGCGAGGCCGCGTGGAACCTGCGGCTCATCTCCACGACCCCTGCGCCGAAGGATTTCCTCGGCGTCACGAACTCCGACCTCGCGTTCATCGGGAAGTACGCGATCCAGGGGAACTACAACGGCTTCATGGTCTGGGACATCTCGAACCCGGCCCGGCCCTCGCTCAAGAAGTCATTCCTCTGCCCGGCGTCGCAGAGCGACGTCTCGGTCTACGGGAACCTGCTCTTCGTCTCCGCCGAAGGGACCAGCGGCCGGCTCGACTGCGGCACGCAGGGCGTGACCGACACGGTCAGCCAGGAGCGGATGCGCGGGATCCGCATCTTCGACGCGACGGACATCACGAACCCGAAGTACATCACGAACGTCCAGACCTGCCGCGGCTCGCACACGCACACGGTGGTGAGCGACCCGAAGGATGCCGGCAACGTCTACATCTACGTCTCGGGCTCCTCGCGCGTGCGCTCGCCAAGCGAACTCCCCGGCTGCTCGGGCCTCGCGCCGGACGAGGATCCCAACTCGGCGCTCTTCCGGATCGAGGTGATCAAGGTGCCGCTCGCGCATCCGGAGCAGGCCGCGATCGTGAGCTCGCCACGCATCTTCAACGACCTCACCGCACCGCCGCGCCACGCCGAGGTGCTGGACTCCGCGGCGCGTGCCCGGGCGGCCGCGCGTGCGGCCGCGGGGCCGCCGGCGGGTGCGCCGCGCCCCGGGGCGAACCCGGGCGGGAACCGCAACGCGGGCCCCACGCAGTGCCATGACATCACCGTGTACCCGGCGATAGGCCTGGCGGGCGGCGCCTGCGGCGGGTATGGGCTCCTGCTCGACATCAGCAACGTCGCCAACCCGGTGCGCATCGGCGCCGTGGCCGACTCCAACTTCTCGTTCTGGCACTCGGCCACGTTCAGCAACGACGGCTCGAAGATCCTGTTCACCGACGAGTGGGGCGGGGGCTCTGCCCCGCGCTGCCGCAGCACCGACAAGATGGAGTGGGGCGCCGACGCGCTCTTCACGCTCGTGGACAAGCAGATGACGTTCAAGAGCTACTACAAGATGCCGGCGCCGCAGACGGCGTACGAGAACTGCGTCGCGCACAACGGCTCACTGATCCCCATCCCGGGACGCGAGGTGATGGTGCAGGCGTGGTACCAGGGTGGCATCTCGATCTTCGACTGGACGAACGTCGAGAAGCCGATCGAGATCGCGTACCACGACCGCGGCCCCATCGACGCCACGAAGCTCGTGAGCGGCGGTTCGTGGTCGGTGTACTGGTACAACGGCTCGATCGTGAGCTCCGAGATCGCGCGTGGCCTCGACATCTATGAACTCACGCCGAGCTATTACCTCTCGCAGAACGAGATCGACGCGGCGAAGTCGGTGCACTTGGACCAGTTGAACACGCAGGAGCAGCCCAAGCTGGTCTGGCCCGCGACCTTCTCGCTGGCGCGCGCGTACCTCGACCAGCTCGAGCGGGATCGCGGCCAGGCGCCTGACCGGATCACCGCGGCCCGAGCCGACCTGCTGGCGGCTGAGCGGATGTCCGGCGCGGCGCGCGCGGCGGCGCTCAGCACGCTGTCCACGCGGCTGCACACGGAAGCGCGGGGGGCGAGGGACGCGCCCAAGGCGCACGCGCTGGCGTCCGCAGTGGGGGAACTGGCCACCGCGAAGTAGTTCGCTGCACGGTCGGGCAGAACGATGAGCGGGCCCGGCGATCCAACCTCGGATCGCCGGGCCCGCTCGCTCACGGGGACCCGATTGCGCTCCGCGAGCGCCGGTTCAGCGCACCGGGGCGGCGCTCGCCACCGTCAGGGTCGTCCCCTCGCGCCGATAGACGATCTTCCCGTTGAACACGGTCATCTGGCACTGGAGGTCCTTGAGCTGCTCGGTCGGCACGGTGTAGAGGTCGCGATCCCAGACGGCGAGGTCGGCGTACTTGCCCACCTCGATCGAGCCGACCTTCTGCTCGAGGAACATCTGGTGTGCAGCCCAGATCGTGAACGACTTGAGTGCGGTGCGCACGTCCACCGACTCCGCGGTGCCGTACACGTCCTTGCCCCAGGTGCCGAGCATCGGCTCGCGCGAAACCGACGCCCAGATGCCGTAGCGGGCGGGGTACGGCGTCACGCCGTAGTCGGAGCCGCCTGCCCACTTGATGCCGCGATCCAGGAACGACTTGAACGGGTCGAGGCGCTTGGTGCGCCGGGGTCCGAAGTTCCCCGCATACGTGTCCCCGATCCACCACATGAAGGTCGCTGATGGCTCAGGGTACGCCGCGTCGTACTCCCGCTGGAGCCGCGCCATCAGGTCGAGGGCGTGGTCGCTGGGGATGTTCGCGTGGATGATGCCGTGGCGACGCCCCACCTGCGGGTTCGCCTCGAGCGCCTGCGCATAGGAGTCCATCGTCCAGTCGATCGCGCGGTCGCCGATCGAGTGCACGCTCAGGTGGAAGCCGGCGTCGTGGTACGCCCTGATCATGGCGCGCAGCGTGTCGGGGTTCGCCGCGGGATAGCCGCGATTGCCTCGGTCCACCTCGGTGAAGTCCCTGTTCCAGTCCTCGGTCATCCACGCCGTGCGCGCGCCGCCGCTGCCATCCATGAAGAGCTTCACGCCCCCCGAGATCACGTGGTCATCGCCAGTGG
>JAOUHR010000323.1 GCA_029884515.1 Gemmatimonadota bacterium | reverse complement strand
ACCACCTGCTCGGGCGCCATGTAGCCCGGTGTTCCCACCGACGTGCCACTGCCCGTGAGGCGATCACCGGTACGGGCCTGCACGAGGGCACGCGCGATGCCGAAATCCGCCAGCACCGCGTGCCGCTCCTCCAGCAGGATGTTCTCGGGCTTGATGTCGCGGTGGATGATCCCGCGCGCATGGGCGAACGCCAGCGCATCGGCGATCTCGGCGAGCAGGCGCACCGCATCCGGGACGGGGAGCGCCCCATCCCGGGTGATGCGCCCGCGGAGTGACTCGCCCTCCACGTACGGCATGATGTAGTAGAGCAGCCCGTCCCGCGCGCCGGCGCCGAGGACCGGGAGGATGTGGGGGTGCTGCAGGCTGGCCGCCAACTCCATCTCCTGCTGGAATCGCGCGGCGCTCACCTCGCTGGTGAGTTCGGGCGGCAGCAGCTTGATCACGACGCGCCGGTTGAGCGACCGCTCGGTGGCGAGGAAGAGCCGGCTCATCCCGCCGCCGGTGATCTCGCTCTCCACGTGGTAGGCATCGCCCGTCACGGCCTGCACGCGCGCGAGGAGGTCGCTCACCGGCGCTGCTCCGGACACGGACCGGCGGCGCGCTCGCCACCCCGACGGCGGCGATCGACGAGGGTCGTCGAGAGTGGAACGGACATGCCGAACATGCGGAGAACGTACGGGGCCCCGTGAGGTCCGGCCACCCGCTCGCCACCGAGGAGCCGGACCCGTAGAATCGACCATGCCCACACGCCGCGATTTCCTCCGCTCGGCCGCGCTCGCCTCGGCCGCCTCCGTCACCCTCCCCGCCGCGACCGCCGCGGCCGCCCCCGCCGCGCTCGCGCTCCATCGCGGGCCCGCGGAGCTCCCGCCCCCGCCCCTCGGCACGCCCGAGCAGGCGGCCCAGGACGAGGTGTACTGGCGCGAGGTCGCGAAGCAGTACGCGGTGACCGACGAGGTGCTGAACATGGAGGCCGGCTTCTTCGGGATGATGGCCGCGCCCGTGCTCGCCGCCTACCACCGCAACATCGACCGCGTGAACCGCGAGAGCTCGTTCTTCGCACGCCGCAGCTACCCGGCGATCGCCGAGGCGTCGCGCGCGCGCGTCGCGGCCGCGCTCGGCGTCGCGCCGGGCGAGATCGCCTTCTCGCGCAACGCCACCGAGGCGCTCCAGTCGCTCATCGGGCAGTACAACAAGGTGGAGCCCGGCGACACCGTGATGTACGCCGACCTGGACTACCCGGCGATGCAGCTCGCGATGAACGAGCTCGCCCAGCGCCGCGGCGCCAAGGTCGCCACGCTCGACATCCCGGAGCCGGCCACGCTGGACGGGATCCTCGCCGCCTACACCGCCGCGTTCGACGCCCACCCGCGCACGCGGCTGCTGCTCCTCACGCACGCGAACAACAAGACGGGGCTGCTGCACCCGGTGAAGCGGATCCACGACCTCGCGAGCGCGCGCGGGATCGACACCATCGTGGACGCGGCGCACTCGTTCGGGCAGGTGCCGCTGCAGCTGACCGACCTGGGCTCCCCCTTCATCGGGATCAACCTGCACAAGTGGGTGGGGGCGCCGGTGGGCGTGGGCGCGCTCTACATCCGCGCCGACAGCCTGGGGAAGATCGACCGCGCGCACGGCGACGATTCGCCGCTCGACCGGATCGACGGCCGCATCCACACGGGCACCACCGACTTCGCGGCGGTGATGACCGTGCCCGACGCGCTCGACTTCCAGGACGCAATCGGCGTGCCGCGGAAGGCCGCGCGCCTCCGCTACCTGCGCGACGCGTGGGCGCGCCGCGCGCGCGACATCCCCGGCGTGGACATCCTGACGCCCGACGACGCGGGGCTCGTGGGCGCGATCACGAGCTTCCGGCTCCACGGCAACGGCGACCGCGCGCGGAACATCGCGATCTCGCGCACGCTCGCCGACGAGTTCAGGATCTTCACCGTCGCGCGCTCAGGACTCTCGAAGGGCGACTGCGTGCGGGTGACGCCGGCGCTCTACAACTCGATCGTCGACGCGGGGAAGCTGGTGGCGGCGCTCAGGGTGATGGCGGCGCGCGGCGGAGCGTGACCCGCGCGAACGGTTCCCGCCCGTCCTTCCCCATGCCGTCCATCTCCCAGCGCCACTGGTCGCGCGTCCGGTCGTAGATGAACGTGGTGTAGAAGGGCGTCCCGTCGGGGAAGTGGAACACGAACGGCAACGCGTCCTTCGTGAGCGGGGCGTGCCCGATCCCGTCGCCGCGGATCCCTCCGCCGCCGGTCACGTCGAGCCACATGGCGGCGTACCCGCCCGTCTCGTCGTCCCGGCCGATCAGGACCTCGGCCTCGTAGGCGCGGCGGCCATCGGCCTCCCGCTCCCGGGAGCGCTCCTGCATCCGGACATAGAGGTGCTGGAGCATCCAGGAGAAGGTCACGTCGTGCACGACGTTGCCGCCCGCCATCGGGCCCTCGAGCACCCAGTCGCCGATCAGCCGTTCGAGGAGCTCGTCCTGGGGCGGTGGGGCCTGCGCGCGGAGGGGGAGGGCGGCGAGCACGAGGAGCAGGCAGGGTCGCGTGAACATCCCGTCACCTCCCGGTGATCGCGGTGAGCGAGGCGGTCCAGTGCTGGACCACGGCGATGCTGGACGTCGCGTCGTTGGCCCGGCGCAGCATCAGGAAGCGCCGGCCGTCGCGCGTGACGTCGTAGTTCCGGTTCCAGATCCCGTACATCACATAGGGCGCGACCGCGAAGAGCCGGCGCTGGCCGAGGATCCGGAACTCGGCGCCCGGCGCCACCGTGGCCACCATCATGTACCCGTCGTCGGCGACGTAGAAGAGCTCCCGCCCATCGCCCGACCAGACCGGCTCCGAACCCCCGGCGGCCGAGACCTGCCACTTCTCGCGCCCACTCGGGAAGGTCGTGACGCGCACCTCGTAGCGCCCGCCGTCGTTCGACACGTACGCGAGCCAGCGGGCGTCGGGCGAGAGCGCGGGCGCGTACTCCGACAGCTCGGGCGACGCGACGACCGGCACCGCCACCGTGTCGATCCCCGGACGCACCGCGACGATGTCCGCCTTTCCCGCCGCCTGGTCGTCGGTGCGCATGACGAGCCACTTCCCGTCGCGCGACCACTCGACGGCGAAGATCTCGCGGGGATCGTACCGGCGCACCGCCGTCGCGACGTCACTGTCGAGCCGCCACTGGTAGAGCCGCGGCGATCCGTCCTTGTCGGAGACGAAGGTCAGGCCGCGTCCGTCGGGCATCCAGGCCTCCCGTCCGTTCACCGTGCCCGGCACCTCGAGCTGGCGCGTCGCCCCCGTGCGCAGGTCGCGCACGACGGGGTGCGAGCCGATGGCGTCCTGCAGTTCCGCCGCCAGGCGCGTGCCGTCGGGGGAGAGGCGGGGGATCAGGAAGGTCCCCGACCACTGCTCGGCCAGGGGCTCGTGCACTCCCCCGCGATACACGAACACGGGGTGGCTGAGCCCGCCGAAGCTCGACCGGAAGTAGAAGAGCGTGCCGTCCTCCGCGATGTCCACCAGTCCCGGCCCATAGCCGTTGAAGAGGAGCGTGCCGACGCTGTCCGGCAG
>JAOUHR010000322.1 GCA_029884515.1 Gemmatimonadota bacterium | reverse complement strand
AGCGGCCGCGAGCGTGCCGGTCGCGAGGAGCGCGCCAGCCGCGCCCACCAGCACCACGAGCCGCGCCGATTCGAGCACGGCCGCCCACCGCGCGCCCTCGAACACGCCGCCCACGCCCGCCAGCGCGATCGCGACATAGAACGCCGCCGCCGCACTCTGGAGGAGCGGCAGTGAATCGGCGCGCTGCAGGACGAGGAAGGCCGCGACGAGGGTGACCGCGAACTGGGCGAACCCATACCACGCGAGCGGGGCCGGGATGCGCGGGTCGAACTTCTCGAACGTCTCCGCGCTCACCTCGCGCGGACGCTCCGACTCGCCGAGCTCCGGCGGCTTCCACCCGGGGTGCCCGAACACGATGCGCAGCTTGTCGCGCCAGCGGTGCGCCCGCCACGCGTCGCGCGCGATCTGCACGAACACGTGCACGTTCGCCCAGAGCGGGTTCCAGCTGCGGAGTGGCGTGGTGATCCCGTACACGGGCTCCTCCTCCTCGGGCACGAAGGTCCCGAACCACTTGTCCCACACGATGAAGACCCCGGCGTAGTTGCGGTCCTGGTACCTGGGGTTCACGCCGTGGTGCACGCGGTGGTGCGAGGGCGTGTTGAACACCGCCTCCGTCCAGCGGCCCAGCCGCCCCACCGCGCGGGTGTGGATCCAGAACTGGTAGACGAGGTTGATGGCGTTGCAGGCGAGGAACATCCGCCAGGGCACGCCGATGATCGCGAGCGGGATGTAGAACACCCACGACATGAGGCCGTGCAGCGCACTCTGCCGGAGCGCCACCGGGAGGTTGTACTCCTCGCTCGAGTGGTGCACCACGTGCCCCGCCCAGAGGATGTTGATCACGTGCGCCGAGCGGTGGGACCAGTAGTAGGCGAGGTCGACGAGCAGGAAGACCGCGCTCCAGCTGAGCAGCGCCGGCAGCCGCACCGCGAAGCCAGGGAACGCGTCGGCGCCGACGAACGGGGCGCCCTCCGGCCACGCGGGGAGCGCGGGCGCGAACCGCTGGAGCGCGAGGTGCTGCTCCACGAGGATGTAGATGCCGATGGTGAAGAACTTCGTGAACACGCCGGAGAGCTGGCTCAGGATGCCAAGGCTCAGGTCGGAGACCGCGTCGTTCAGGCGCACTGCCTGCGGGGCGCGGAGCCGGCTCCAGCCCAACTCGAGCGCGATCAGCAGGAAGAAGAAGGGGATCGACGCCTGGATGATGTTCATCGTCCCCGAATTGTAGATTAGGGCGTGCCCCCCTCCAACTCCGAGTTCCCCCGCCCCCTGGCCGTGATCACCGGCGCCTCGGCCGGGATCGGCAAGGTCTTCGCCCGGCAGCTCGCGGAGCGCGGCTTCGACCTCCTGCTCGTGGCGCGGGACGCCGAACGCCTGCGGGCCCTCGGCGACGAGCTCTCGCTCCAGTACGCGATCTCGGCCGAGACATGGCCCGCCGACCTCTCGCGGGACACCGGCATGCGGACCTTGGCGGAGAAGCTCGCCAAGGACGAGCGCGTGATGGTGCTCGTGAACAACGCCGGATTCGGCACCAAGGGGAAGCTCGCCAACCGGCCGGTGAGCGAGCAGGCGACCATGCTCGAGCTGCACGTGATGGCGCCCTTCCTCCTCACGCGCGCCGTGCTCCCCGGCATGATCGCGCGGCGGGCGGGGCGGATCATCACGGTGGCATCGGTGGCCTCCTTCACCACGAGCATGGGGAACGTGAACTACTGCGCGACCAAGGCGTACCAGCGCGTGTTCATGGAGTCGCTGGCCCTGGAGCTCGAGGGCACCGGCGTGCACGCCCAGGCCCTCTGCCCCGGCTTCACGCACACCGAGTTCCATGAGCGGATGCAGATCGACAAGACGAAGGGCATCCCCACCTGGGCCTGGCTGGACGCGGAGCGGGTGGTGCGTGCGTCCCTCGATGCCGCCTTCGGCGACGGCCCGGTGGTGCTGATCCCCGGCAAGCGCTACAAGCTGATGGTGACGGCGCTCAAGTACCTGCCGGACTTCCTGAAGCACGCATTCCAGCGGCGGTACGCGAAGTCGAGGGTGTGAGGTGGGAAGTGGGAGGTGGGAGGAACGAAGGGGCGCCCCGATCCGTCGGAGCGCCCCCTCTCACACCTCCCACCTCACACCTCAGGAGAACGCGTTCAGCCCCGTGACCGCCTGCCCGACGATCAACGAGTGGATGTCGTGCGTCCCCTCGTACGTGTAGACGCTCTCGAGGTTCGCCATGTGCCGCATGCTCGCGTACTCGGCGAGGATCCCGTTGCCGCCGAGCAGGCGGCGCGCCTCGCGGGCGATGTCGGTGGCGATGTTCACGTTGTTCCGCTTCGCCAGTGACACCTGCTGCGGCGTGAAGGTGCCGGCGTCCTTCATCCGGCCGAGGTGCAGCGAGAGGAGCTGGCCCTTCACGATCTCCGTGACCATCTCGGCGAGCCGCACCTGCTGGATCTGGAAGCCGCCGATCGGCCGGCCGAACATCACGCGCTCCTTGGAGTACCGGAGCGCCTCCTCGTAGCAGGCGATCGCCGCGCCCAGGGCGCCCCACGAGATGCCGTACCGCGCCTGCGTGAGGCACATGAGCGGGCTCTTGAGCCCGCCGCTCTTCGGCAGGATCGCATCGGCCGGGAGGTGCACGTCGCTGAACACGAGCTCGCTCGTGTCGGAGGCGCGGAGCGAGAGCTTCCCCTTCTGGTCCTTCGCCTTGAAGCCCTTGGCGTCGGTGGGCACGAGGAACCCGCGGATGGACTTGCCGTCCTCGTCGCCGTCCTCCGTCTTGGCCCAGACCACCGCCACGTGCGCGGTGGAGCCGTTGGTGATCCACATCTTCGCGCCGTTGAGCACCCAGGTGCCGTCCTTCTGCTTCCGGGCGCGCGTGATCATCCCCGCCGGATTGGAGCCGTAGTCGGGCTCCGTCAGGCCGAAGCAGCCGATCTTGGTGCCCTTCGCCATCTGCGGGAGCCAGTGGCGCTTCTGCTCCTCGGAGCCGAAGGCGAAGATCGGGTACATCACGAGCGCCCCCTGCACCGAGGCGAAGGACCGGATGCCCGAGTCGCCGCGCTCGAGTTCCTGCATGATGAGGCCGTACATCACGCTCGTGAGGCCGGCGCAGCCGTACTCCTCGGGGAGGTTCGCGCCGAAGTAGCCCAGTTCGCCCATCTCGGCGATCAGCTCCTTCGGGAAGCGGCCGTCCACGTAGCACTGGCCGATGATGGGGAGCACCTTCTCGTCCACGAAGGCGCGCACGGAGTCGCGCACCGCGCGTTCCTCCTCGGTGAGCGCCGCGTCGATGTTGAAGAGGTCGCCCTCGCGCGGCCTGAGCTGCGGCGAGGCGAGATGGGTCGGGGTTTCCAGGTCCTGGGCCATGCGCGAGGGGGGGTGAGGGACACCCGAATCTAACCACTTCGCCGACTTGCAACCGTCCACCGCACCATGACCGCCGACGTTGTGCGCGAGCGCGCAGACTCCCAGGGTCTCGTCATCCCGGGCCGCGACGGTACTCGCTCACCCGGTCACCCATGATGCAACGACCATGACACCCAACCAGATGCTCATCACCCTCGCCACCCGGCAGCGCCGTGTGGTGACCGCC
>JAOUHR010000015.1 GCA_029884515.1 Gemmatimonadota bacterium | reverse complement strand
CGCCGCGCCGCTAGATGACATCGGCGAACCGGCGTTCGAGCCGACGGAACACGAAGGCGCCGAGCACGAAGGCCCCGAGCGAGACCACCGCCGCCCACGCGATCGTGTTCGCGGGGGGCATCGGTGTGCCGAGCAGCGACGCGCGAAGGCCCTCCAGGAGCGGCGCGAGCGGATTCAGGTAGTAGAGGGAGCGGTAGCGCGCCGGCACGTTCGCCACCGCGTACGCCACCGGGCTCGCGTAGAGCAGTAGCTGTGTCGCCACGGGGAGGATGTGCTGCACGTCGCGATAGCTCACCATCAGCGCCGCGCCCACGAGGCCGAGCCCGAGTGCGAGCGTCACGATGCCGAGCACCCAGAGCGGCATGAGCAGCATCGTGGGCGTGGGCGCGATGCCCTGCCAGAGCATGAGGCCGACCAGCACGATGAGTGCGACGGCGAAGTCGAGCAGTGCCGCGGGCACGGTGGAGGCGGGGAGCACCGCGCGCGGGAACCAGACCTTCGCGATGAGCGGACTGTTCTGCACCAGCGAGCCGCTGGCGCGCGAGAGGATGCCCGCGAAGAGTCCCCAGCCGGCGAGCGAGGCGAAGGTGAAGAGGAAGTACGGCGCGCCGTCGCTCTCGAGTCCCGCCACCACGCCGAACACGAAGGTGAAGATCAGCGCGCCGAGCACCGGCTGGAGCACCACCCACGCGACGCCGAGCACCGTCTGGCGGTAGCGGAGCCGGAGGTCGCGATCCGCGAGGCTCCAGAGGAGGTCGCGGAACGCCCAGAGGTCCGCCACCAGTCCGAGGGACCGCGAGCTCTCCGGCCGGATGACGAGGACGCTCGGCGCGTCGGACGAGGCTGCGGGGATCGGGGCGGGGGACGGCATCGCGGGAAATAGAGACTCCCCCTACCGGGAACACAATCCCGCTGACCATGATAGATACGACCATGACACGCTCCGCCCTTCCCTCCAGCGAGATCACACCGGAGTCGGTGTATCTCGATCGCCGGCGCTTCCTGGCAGCCGCCGGCGTGCTCGGCGCGGGCCTCGTGGTCGCGCCCGCACTCGGCGCCTGCGCGCCCGCGGCGGCCGACGCCTCGCAGCAGGGCTCGCTCGGCACGCCCTACGGGCTGCAGCCCTACGACAAGCCCAACTCGTACGAGGACGTCACGAGCTACAACAACTTCTACGAGTTCGGCACGGGGAAGGAGGATCCCAAGGCGAACGCGCAGCAGTTCACCACCAAGCCGTGGACGGTGAAGGTCGAGGGGCTCGTCTCCAAGCCCGGTGACTACCAGCTCGAGGACTTCCTCAAGCCGTCGAAGATGGAGGACCGCATCTATCGGATGCGGTGCGTGGAGGCGTGGTCGATGGTGATCCCGTGGCGCGGCGTCCCGCTCGCCGACGTGATCCGGCGCGCGGGGCCGACGTCGGCGGCGAAGTACGTGGAGTTCACCACGCTCTACGACCCCAAGCGGATGCCGGGCCAGGGCATGCGCTACCTCGACTGGCCCTACAACGAGGGCCTCCGCCTCGACGAGGCGATGCACCCGCTCGCGATGCTCGTGACCGGTGTGTACGGCAGGGACCTGCCGAACCAGAATGGCGCCCCGCTCCGCCTGGTGGTGCCCTGGAAGTACGGCTTCAAGGGGATCAAGAGCATCGTCCGCATCCGCCTCACCTCCGCGATGCCCAAGACGGCGTGGAGCGAGGCGATCCCGAGCGAGTACGGCTTCTACGCGAACGTGAATCCCGAGGTGGATCACCCGCGGTGGAGCCAGGCGACGGAGCGCCGGATCGGCCAGTTCCGCCGGATCCCGACCCTCATGTTCAACGGCTACGCCGACCAGGTGGCGTCGCTGTACTCGGGCATGGACCTCCGGCGTAACTATTAGATAGATGGCGCCGGTGGGTGGGATCGCGCGCCAGCCGCGCGGGTTCGGCGTGTTGCTCGTCCTCGCCGCGCTCGCGCCGGCGGTGGTCGTCGTCTATGCGATGCTGAGTGACCTCTTCATGGGCTCGAACTGGCTCGGCGCCGACCCGGTGAAGTCCGGAGAGCACCTGCTGGGCGAGTGGACGCTCCGGCTCCTCTTCGGCACGCTGCTCATCACGCCGCTCCGCCGAGTCACCGGCTGGAATTGGCTGGCCAAGCACCGCCGCACGCTCGGCCTCTTCGCGTTCGCGTACGTCTCGCTCCACCTGCTCACGTGGACGCTGCTCGACGTGCAGATCGGCATCAGCGAGTACGTGGGCTGGGCCGACATCAAGAAGGACATCCTCAAGCGGCCCTTCATCACCATCGGCATGCTCGCCTTCCTGCTGATGGTGCCGCTCGCCGTGACCTCCACCAAGAAGATGATCGCGCGGCTCGGGAAGAACTGGCGGAAGCTCCATAGGCTCGTCTACGTGATCCCCGTGCTCGGCGTGGTCCATTATTGGATGGCGGTGAAGCTCGACATTACGGAGCCGGCGATCTACGCGCTCTTCCTCGCCGGCCTGCTCTATTGGCGGGCGCGCCAGGCCCGGATCACGCGCGCCGCCGCCACGGTGCCCTCGCCAGCGGAGACGGTCGCCGCCTGACGGCGCCGTAGATTCCGCGCGTGCCCTCCACGCGCGCCACGGTTCACGCGGGTTCCTCGAACCCCACATCCACGCACGACTGCTTCGCCATCGTGGCCCCGGGTCTGGAGCCGCTGGTGGCGCGCGAGCTCGCGGTCCTCGGCGCGGCTGGGCCGCGCACGATAGCCGGAGGTGTCGAGTTCCGCGCCGACGATGCGCTGCTTGCGACGGTGCATCTGCAGCTGCGCGCCGCGAGTCGCGTGCTCGTGCGGATGGCCGCGTTCCGTGCGACGGCGTTCCACGAGTTGGAACGCGCCGCGCGGCAGGTGGAATGGACGCGCGTGCTCCAGCCCGCGGGCGCGTTCCGCCTGCGCGTCACCTGTCGCAAGTCGAGGTTGTATCACTCCGACGCGGTGGCCGAGCGCGTCGCGGCGGCGATCGTGCGGGCCCTGCCGGGGACGACGCACGCGATGACGCCCGACGCGGACGACGTGGAGCATCACGCACCGGACGATCGGGATCGTGATCAGGGAGCGGGGCCCGAATCGCCGCAGGCCGCGCTCCCGCAGTTGTTCGTCGTGCGATTCGACCGCGACCGCTGCACGGTGAGCGCCGACGCCTCCGGAGAGTTGCTCCACCGTCGAGGCTACCGGCAGGCGGTGGGCCGCGCGCCACTGCGCGAGACACTCGCGGCGGCGATGCTCCTGGGCGCCGAATGGGATCCCGCCGAGCCCCTGCTGGATCCGATGTGTGGATCGGGGACGATCGCGATCGAGGCCGCGATGCTGGCGCGGCGGATCGCGCCGGGCCTGCGGCGCGCCTTTGCCGCGGAGCGTTGGCCGTCGGTCGCGGGCGCCGCGTGGCGCGCGGCGCGGACGGCCGCCGAGGCGGCGGTCCTGCCCTCCGCACCGGCCCCGATCCACGCCTCGGATCGGGACGCTGGCGCCATCGAGTCTGCGCGGGCGAATGCGGCGCGGGCAGGGGTCGCGGACGACATCGCCTTCGCGTGCGCGCCCCTCTCCTCCGTGCAGCCACCGACCGGCCGTGGACTCCTCATCACGAACCCTCCCTACGGCGTGCGCGTGGGGGAGTCGGGTCCGCTGCGCGACCTCTACGCGCGGCTCGGCCAGTTCGCGCGTGAGCGGTGCCCGGGCTGGCGCGTGGCGATGCTCTCCGCCGATCCCGCACTCGAGGCGCAGACAGCGCTTCGGTTGCGTCCGGCGCTCGTCACGACGAACGGCGGGCTGGCGGTGCGGCTCATGGTAGTCAAGGCTTGACTTGCCACGCCCGGAGGAATAGTTCACTCGTGACGCGTAAGCGATTGCGCGGGTACGTGTTACTGTAGGCTGCCTCACTAAGATGCCGTTTTGGGCACGCGAGGCATATCGTATGGTTTGTCCTTCCCAGCAGCCGCTCATTCCGCGGCGTCGGATAGGCCCCCACCGTCTCCCACCAAAGTCCAGCGGAGGAAGCACATGTTTCCGTTTTCCCGTTCCCGGCTCGTCGCCGGTGCCCTGATGTTCGCGGCACTCGGTGCGATGCCTCTCGGGGCGCAGATCGCCACCGGGAGCATCTCCGGGAAGATCACGGTTCGTTCGACGAACCAGCCGCTCGCCGACGCACGCATCGTCGTGACGGGCACCGCAGTGGTGGTCTTCTCGAATGCGCGCGGGGAGTTCCGCGCTCCATCCGTTCCGGCGGGGCTCGCCCGCGTGACGGTCTACAAGATCGGCTACCAGGCGGTCAGTGACTCGGTGCGGGTGATCGTCGGTCAGGACGCGACGATCAACCTCTCGATGGATGTCTCCCGCGTGCAGCTCTCCGAAGTCGTCGTGACAGGCACGGCGGGCAATCAGGAGCGTCGCGCGCAGGCCGCCGTCGTGACGAGCGTCAACGCCGCCGACATCCTCAGGGACTCGCCTGCGCAGAACTTCAACGAGATGCTGCAGTCCCGCGTGCCAGGCGTCTCGGTGAGCTCCGCATCGGGCACGGCCGGGACCTCGCGCCGCATCAACATCCGCGGCGCCTCCTCGGTGAACCTGTCGAACCAGCCGCTGATCTTCATCGACGGCATCCAGCTGATCGAGGGCCAGCCCGGCCTCGGCGCAGGGGGCCAGAGCGCCGACCGCTTGAACAACCTCAACACGGATGACATCGAGTCCGTCGAGGTCGTGAAGGGCCCGGCTGCCGCCACGCTCTACGGCGCGGACGCGTCCGCTGGCGTGATCCAGATCATCACGAAGAAGGGGCGCGCCGGAACCTCGCGGTTCCGCCAGACGCTCTCCCTGCAGAGCGGACAGACGGCCCGCCTCTGGGCGCCGCCGTCGAACTACGCCTTCTGCTCCGCCTCGTCCATCCTGCCGACGAGCACGAACCCGCTCTGCCGCGGCCAGACCACGACGACGCTGGTCTCGGACAACCCGCTCATCCGTGAGAACGCCTTCCGCACCGGCAACATCTTCAACCTCGGCTATTCGGCGAGCGGCGGCGGCCAAGGCTACGGCTACTACCTCTCCGCCAACCGGGACGCCCAGACGGGCACCCTGCCGAACAACAATTTCAACCGGCAGTCGTGGCGCACGAACTTCAATTTCGTGCCCGACCCGCGCGTGACGGTGAACGCGAACTTCTCCCTCCAGCAGTCGCGCGTGCAGGCACCGGACAACGACAACAACATCTACGGCTTCCTGGGCGGCGGCCTCCTCGGCACTCCGCTCTCGCGTACGGACAACGGCTCGGGCTCGAACGGCTGGTTCGGCGTCGAGCGCAACGTGCCCGCGATCAGCGCGATCCAGAACGTGCTGGTGACCCGCGGCACCACGATGGGCCTCACGCTCAACTACGTGCCGCTCCCCTGGTTCTCGCACCGGCTCACGGTCGGCGGCGACATCGAGGGCGATGAGACGACGGACTACTTCCCCAAGAACTCGCGTGGTTCGTACACCGGCCTCCTCAACACCGGGTCGAACTCGCAGTCGCGCATCAACAACCAGCGCTACACCATCGACTACCTGGCCAACGCCAAGCGGTCGCTCTGGGGCGGCAACTGGGAGTTGAACGCCTCCGGCGGCGTGCAGTACATCTCCACCAAGACGAACTTCACGAACGTCACCGGCACCGGCTTCGTCACGAACGCGAACAACGTGCCCTCGTCGGCGTCGCAGACCTCCGGCGGCGGCACGATCACCGACGTGCGCCAGCTCGGCTACCTCGGGCAGGTGCAGCTCGGCCACCTCGACCGCCGCTTCGTGCAGGTCGGCCTCCGTGTCGACCAGTTCTCCGTGTTCGGCGATAAGGTGAAGCCCGCACTCCTGCCGAAGATCGGCGGGTCGTGGGTGCTCTCGGATGAGCCGTTCTTCGGCAACTGGTCGAACATCTTCGACCAGCTCCGCGCGCGTGCCGCGTGGGGCCAGACCGGTCGCGCGCCGGGCGCCGGCGCGTCGCTCACGACGCTCGACGCGGCCCCGAGCATCGCGAACGGGATCGTGGAGTCGGGCGCGGTACCGCAGAACCCGGGCAACGCGGACCTCAAGCCGGAGCGCGGCAGCGAGATCGAATTCGGTTTCGACGCCGCCTTCCTGGACAACCGGCTCGCCCTCGAGGTGACCTACTTCGACAAGACCACGAACGACCTGATCCTGAGCCGGCCGCTCCCGCCGTCGCTCGGCTTCACGCAGAACCCGCAGGTGAATATCGGCAAGGTCAAGAACAGCGGCCTCGAGGTCACCCTCTCCGCCACGCCGGTCTCGACGCAGGCCGTCACGTGGGACGTGCGCGGTGGCATGTCGACGCTCAAGAACAAGCTCGTGGACCTGGGCGGCGTCAATCCGTTCGGAACGCTCAATCGCTTCACGCCTGGCTTCCAGCTCGGCTCGTGGGTCTCCAAGGCGATCCGCAACATCGACGAGACCACCGGCGTCGTGACGGTGGCGGACACGTTCGAGGTCGTGGGCAACCAGTTCCCGACGCTCGAAGCCACGCTGAGCAGCACCGTGACGCTCTGGAACCAGCTGCGCCTCACGGCCCAGTTCGACACCAAGCGGAACTTCCTGGTGCAGAACAACACCGCCTTCTTCCGCGAGACGCAACTCGTCCGCAGCAACGCGCGTCTGGACACCACGGTGCTCTCGCGCCGTGAGCGCCTGCGCCGCTACGGCAACCCGACGTCCGGGCAGCCGGCGTTCGTGCAGGAGAACGGCTCCGGCACGACGGTGAACGAGACCCGTGACGCCTTCCTGCAGCCGGGTGACTTCGTGCGGTTCCGCGAGGTCGGCCTCTCGTGGGACATCCCCGACCGCTGGACGGCCATGCTCGGACCCGTGCAGACCGCCACGCTCGGCCTCGCCGTGCAGAACGTCTGGCTCTGGAAGAACAAGGCCTTCACCGGGGAGGACCCTGAGGTCATCTCCAATGCGGGCGCCCAGTTCTCGCGCTCCGACTTCCTGACGATGCCGAATCCGCGCACCACGGTGCTCCGGCTCAACCTCACCTTCTGAGAATCCCCATGCGAATCCAAAACATCCCTCGCGCGGCGGCGCTCACGCTTGGTGCCGCGGCCCTGATCGTCGGAGGAGCCTGTTCGGACATCCTCTCGGTCAAGAACCCGAACGTCATCGATGCCGGCACCGTGGATCCGGTGCAGGACGCCCTGACGCTCGCCAACTCCGCCCAGCAATCATTCGCGTCGTCGCTCGGGTGGACCAACATGTACAGCGCGTGGTTCACGGGCGAAGCCGACGTGGCCGAGACCTTCCCCACGCGCAACGAGTTCGGGCGCCGTGATGTCGTGACGTCCAACGGCTCGCACAACTCGGACGTCTGGTTCCCGCTCTCACAGGCGGCGGCCGGCAACCACCTGGTGCTCGGGCTCGCCCTGCCGACGCCGACCACGAACATCAACTATGTCCGTGCCTCCACCTGGCTCGGCTACAGCTTCGTGGTGATGGCGGAGCAGTTCTGTCAGGGGGTCGTGTACGGTGGTCCGCTCCTGACCACGGACAACATGCTCGACTCGGCGATCGCGAACTTCACGAACGCGATCACGATCGGCAGCGCCAACGGCACGGCGGCGGCGGTCGCGCTGGCGAACGCGGCGCGCGTGGGCCGCGCCCGCGCGTACCTGCAGAAGGGCAACAAGCCGCAGGCCCTCATCGACGCGAACGCCACGCCGGCCGGCTTCAACTACTCGTTCTCCGCGATCGATGATCCGGCGAACCGCACCCGGCTGAGCAACCGGATGTGGCAGTTCACATTCGACCGCGGATCCATCTCCGTCTCCCCGGCCTACCGCGTGACGGACAGCCGGATCGCCTACCTCCCGCCGCCGAACGGCTACTCGCCGCAGGACGCGACCACCGGTCCGTTCTACGTGCAGCAGAAGTATCCTGCGTTCACGAGCTCGTATCGCGTGGCGTCCAAGCTCGAGGCGGACTACATCGCCGCCGAGTCCCAGACGACCACCGAGCAGCTCGCGCTGATCAACGCCCGTCGCACGGCCGGTGGCCAGGCCGCGTATGGCGGCGCGACTGACGCCAGCAGCGTCCTCACCGAGCTGATGCGGCAGAAGCATCTCGACTTCTGGCTCGAAGGGAAGCGCCTCGGCGACTTCCGTCGCAACCCGAACAACGTGGCGAACATGCCCGTGCCGGGCGCGGTCTACTTCAAGCCCGGCTTCGCGCCGATCGGCAACCAGACCTGCTACCCGTTGCCGCTGAACGAGACGGACAACAACCCGAACATCCCGTAGGTCCGGGTTCGCAGTACCGCTGGAACGGAACGGGAGGTGGGACGACATGTCCCACCTCCCGTTCCGCGTTCGGGTCCCGGACGCCCCACGCGCAGCCGGATGTCCCGCCGCGCGCCACGGGCCGGGGCAGGGGCGGGCCATTAGATTCCGGGCATGTCCAACGAGCCTATCGCGAGCGTCTTCAACGACGCCTACGCTGCCGAGCAGTTCGAGGCCTATCGCCGGGACCCGGCGTCCGTTGAGGAATCCTGGCGCCAGTTCTTCCGCTTCGCCGAGCAGGCGACCGGGACCGGTGGGCCGGCGAGCAGCGCCGTCGCCCCGCTAACGGCGAACGTCCCGGACCCGGAGTACGCCCGCAAGGCGGCGGGAGCCGCGCGGTACACCACGGCGATCCGCAACTACGGACACCTCAGCGTCCAGATCGACCCGCTGGGGTCGCCGCCTCCGGGAGCGGCTGAGCTGAAACTCGACTTCTTCGGCATCACCGAGGCCGACCTCGACCTCGTGACCGGCGCCTCGCTCGGCTTCCCGCACCTCGCGACCGCGCGCGACGTCGCCAACCGCCTCAAGAAGCGGTATTGCGCGAACCTCGGTGTCGAGGTCCGGCACATCGGCACCGAGGAAGAGCGCGCTTGGTTCCGCCGCCTCTTCACGGAGGAGAAGCTCACGCGCCCGCTCACGGCCGAGGAGAAGAAGGCGATGCTCCGCCGGCTCACCGAGGTGGACGGGTTCGAGCGCTTCCTCGGCCGGACGTTCGTCGGCTACAAGCGCTTCTCGATCGAGGGCACCGATGCCCTTGTCCCGATGCTCGACACGGCGGTGGACGAGGCCGCCGCTGCCGGGGCGCGGCACGTCGCGGTCTCGATGGCGCACCGCGGGCGCATCAGCGTGCTCGCGCATGTGCTCGACAAGCCGCTCGTGCTCATCCTCAGCGAGTTCCAGGGTCGCCACGACCATCTGGCCGGCGCCTCCACCGGGGACGTGAAGTACCACCTCGGCTATGATGGTTCGCACCAGACGCCGAGCGGGACGGTCGCGGTCTCGCTGATGCCGAACCCGAGCCACCTGGAGATCGTGAATCCGGTGCTGCAGGGCCGGGCCCGCGCGCTGCAGCGCAGCGAGGCCGACCGCCGCAGCCGGGACGTGGCGAGCGTGGTGCCGATCTGCATCCACGGCGACGCCGCCTTCCCCGGCGAAGGGATCGTGCCGGAGACGATCAACCTCTCCCGCCTGCGCGCGTTCCAGGTGGGCGGAACGCTACACATCATCGTGAACAACCAGGTGGGCTTCACCACCGACACCACTGACGCGCGTTCCACCCGCTATGCCAGCGACGTGGCGAAGGGCTTCGAGATGCCCATCCTCCACGTGAACGCGGACGACCCCGAGGCCTGCGTCATCGCGATGCGGATCGCGATGGCCTACCGGGCGCGCTTCCACAAGGACTTCCTGATCGACCTCGTGGGCTACCGGCGCTGGGGCCACAACGAGGGAGACGAGCCGAGCTTCACGCAGCCGCTCATGTATGAGAAGGTGCGCGCGCATCCCACGGTGCGGCAGGTCTGGGGTTCCCGCCTCGTCAAGGAGCAGCTTGCCACGCCGGAGGAGGTCGAGGCGATCGACGCCGAGTTCGCGGCCGCGTTCCAGGCTGCCTACGAGGAGTCGAAGGCGGACGAGGATGATCCGCGCGAGGACGAGGAGCCCGAGACACTGATGCCGGTGCTGGACACGCGCGTGCCCGCGGGCGACCTCACGCGCTGGAACGAGCAGTTGCTCACGTACCCGTCGGACTTGACGCCGCACCCGCGTCTCGCCAAGCAGCTCGAGCGGCGCCGCGAGGCGCTGCACGGCGGCGGCATCGACTGGGGGCACGCCGAGGCGCTCGCCTTCGCCTCGATCCTCGCTGGCGGTACGCATGTCCGCATCACGGGCCAGGACGTGGAGCGCGGCACCTTCTCGCACCGACACGCAGTGCTCCACGACGTGAAGACGGGCGGCACCTACGCGCCGCTCGCGAACATCCCCGGCGTCTCGTCGTCGTTCGAGATCTACAACTCCGCGCTCTCGGAGATGGCGGTGATGGGATTCGAGTACGGCTACAGCGTTGCCGCGCCCGACACGTTGACGCTCTGGGAAGCGCAGTTCGGCGACTTCGGCAACGTGGCGCAGCCGATCATCGACCAGTTCCTCGCCTCCGACCGCGCCAAGTGGGCCCAGGACTCCGGCCTCGTACTCCTCCTGCCGCACGGCTACGAGGGTCAGGGGCCCGAGCACTCGAGCGCGCGGCTCGAGCGCTTCCTCCAGCTCTGCGCCGAGGGAAGCCTCCGGGTCGCCTACCCGAGCACACCGGCGCAGTACTTCCATGTCCTGCGCCGGCAGGCGCTCCTCGCGAAGCGGCGGCCCCTCATCCTCATGCAGCCCAAGTCGCTGCTCCGGCTGGCGCAGGCGGCTGCCACGCTCACCGACCTCGCCGAGGGTGCGTTCCGCCCGGTGCTCGACGACCCGATGGGTGCCCAGAAGCGCGACGTGGTGAAGCGCCTCGTCTTCTGCACGGGCAAGGTCTACTACGACCTGCTCGCCAGGGGCGTGCCCGACACGGTCGCCGTCGTGCGGGTGGAGGAGCTCTACCCGTGGCCGCACGAGGAGATGGCCCGGATCGTGGACCTCTATCCGGCGATCGACGAGGTGGCGTGGGTCCAGGAGGAGCCGAAGAACCAGGGCGCGTGGAGCTTCGTCGCGCCACGGCTCCGGGTCTCGGCCGGGAACGCGCTCGTGATCCGCTACTACGGTCGCGCCGAGCGTGCGGCGCCCGCCGAGGGGTACACCGACACGCACGCCGAGGAGCAGGCGCGGATCGTGAACGAGGCGGTGGAGGTGCATGTGCGCACCACCGGTGCGCGTCGCATGACCACGATGGCGAAGCTCTCCTGATCGCCGCGCGCCGGTGTTGCGACTCCTGATGCCGCAGGCCACTCCCGCGCGACGCGTGGGCGAGTGGCGCGATATGGCCGGCAGGCTGGTTCAGGTGCTCGTGGCGGCGTTCCTCCTTCTTGCAGCGCCGCGCGCGGCCTCGACGCAGGAACGCGGTGCGGCCGCGCTCGACCAGCTCCTGCGCGGCCTCCCGGTCACGACGCGCGTCCTGATGATCGGCGCGCACCCCGACGATGAGGACACCTACCTGCTTGCCGGGCTCGCCCACGGTCACCAGGTCGAGACCGCATACCTCTCGCTCACGCGCGGCGATGGCGGGCAGAACCTGATCGGCAACGAACTCGGCGAGGCGCTCGGCGCAATCCGCACCGAGGAACTGCTCGCCGCGCGCCGCCTGGACGGTGGGCACCAGTTCTTCTCCCGCGCCTACGACTTCGGCTTCTCCAAGAACGCCGACGAGACCTTCCGTCACTGGGACCGCGAGGCGCTCACCTCGGACGTGGTGCGCGTGATCCGCGCCTTCCGGCCGCAGGTGATCGTGGCGGTGTGGTCGGGCACGCGCGCGGACGGGCACGGGCACCACGAGGCGTCGGGGCTCATCGCGCGCGATGCATTCGACGCGGCGATGGACACGGTGCGCTTCCCCGTGGCCACGAACGGCCGCGCGTGGACGCCGCTCAAGTTCTATCGCAGCGCGCGCTCGCGGACGCGGACGGCGACGCTCACGCTCGAGGTGGGCGCATACGATCCGGTGCTCGGCCGGAGCCCCGCCGAGATCGCCGGCCAGAGCCGCTCGCTGCACCGGTCTCAGGGGCAGGGCACGCCGGAGCGGGCCGGGCCGGTGGAGGCGCGCGTCGCGCGGGAAGTGAGCCGCGTGAACGCATCGACGCCGGCCACGGACGAGCGGTCGATGTTCGAGGGGATCGATACGAGCTTCGCGTACCTGGCCACGCTCGCGGAGCGCACGCGCTCGTCGCTGGCGGAGGCGGGTGTGTTGATGGACTCGGTGCAGCGGATCGCGGACCTTCGACGGCCGGCGGTGGTCGTGCCGGGGTTGGCCGCGCTCGTTGCGCAGCTCGAGAAGGCGCGTGCCGATGCGCCGCCATGCCCGCTGAATCCGCTGGTCCGCGGATTGATGGATGCCGGGAGGATCGTGGGCTGCTCGGCGGCGGACGCGGAACTCGACGCCGCGCTCGATGTGGCGCTGCTGCGCGCGCGGCGTGCACTCCTCGCCGCCGCCGGCATCGTGATCGACGCGACCGCCCCCCAGGAGTTGCTCGCGTTCGGCGACTCCATGCCCGTGCAGGTCGCGGTGTACAACCGCGGCACCGCGCGCCTGACGATCTCGGCGGTGGAGTTGTCCGGCGCGCGGCCCCGGCCCATCGAGCCGATCACCGTGCTCCCGGACAGCGCGGCGACCTTCGTGCGGAGCGTCATCGGACTGGTGGACCACCGCCCCTGGTGGCTCGGCGGGCGCGACAGCGCGATGTTCGCCGACACACGCTCGCCGTCCGATGGGGTGGCGAGGGTCTCGTACGGGGTGACGGCGCCGCTGGTCCCCAGCGTGGCGATCGCAGAGGATGCGCGGCGGCTCAGCCGGGTGCTGGTGACGCTCGAGATCGACGGGGTGGGGGTCACCATCGATGCCGGCGAGCTGAACTACCGTGTGGTGGACCCCGTGTTCGGCGAGCAGCGCCGTCCGGCGGGTGGCGTGCCGCCGATCACGCTCACGCTCGACCGTGGGCTGGAGTACGTGCGCGCCGGCGAGCCGCTGGACCGCCGTGTGCGGCTCACGCTCCACTCGCACACCGGCCGCACGCGCCAGCTCACGCTGCGGTACCTCCTGCCGAAGGGGCTGCGCGTGGAGGGTGCGCCCGACTCACTCTCGCTGGCCGCCGGTGAGACGCGCGAGGTCTTCGTGCGCCTCCGCGGTGTGCTCGCCGCCGGACGGCATGAGTTCGGGATCGGTGCGGCGTCGGAGGGCACGATCTACACCGAGGGCATAACGCTCATCGAGTATCCGCACATCCGTCCGCAGCGGCTCTATCGCTCGTCGGCGATGTACCTGCAGGCGGTGCCGGTCGCGGTGCCGAAGAACCTCGTCGTCGCGTACGTCACGGGTGTCTCCGACGCCGTGGCGCCGTCGCTCCGTCAGCTCGACATCCCGACGACCGTGGTGACAGCGGACGAGCTGCCGCTCCTCGACCTCTCGCGGTACACCACCGTGGTGATCGGTCCGCGCGCGTACGATGCATCGCCAGGCCTCGCCACGAACAACGCGCGGCTCTTCGAATGGGTCCGTGGCGGGGGTACGCTGGTGGTGCAGTACGGCCAGTACGAAATGGCGGGCCCGGGCATGATGCCGTATCCGGTCACCTTCGGCCGGCCTGCTGCGCGCGTGACCATCGAGGAGGCGCCCATCCAGGTGCTCGACCCGCGCGCGCGGATCCTCACCTGGCCCAACCGGATCACGATGGCC
>JAOUHR010000014.1 GCA_029884515.1 Gemmatimonadota bacterium | reverse complement strand
GGCCCGCGGCGTAGAAGAACTTGTTGATCGACGGCGCGAGTGGCGCGCCACCGGAGACGAAGTAGCGGAGGCGGCCGCCCGTGCGCTCCTTGAGCTTGGAGAAGACGAGCTTCTGCGCCACGCCGTACTGCCAGGCGAGGAACCCGCCCGGCTCGCGCCCGGCGAGCTTCTCGTCGGCCCACCGGTCGGCCACGCCGCGCGCCCAGCCGAAGATGCGCGCCTTGATCGCGCCGCCGGAGAGGGCGCCCTCCAGCACGCGTGCATACATCTTCTCGAAGAGGCGCGGCACCGACATCGCGTAGTGCGGCCGCACCTCCACCAGGTTCACCGGCACCGCGTCGATGCTCTCGGCGTACGCGATCGTGACGCCGCCGGCGAAGAAGAGGTAGTCGCCCATCCGCTCGAAGATGTGCGAGAGCGGGAGGAAGCTGAGCGCCACCTCGCCCGCGCGCAGCGGCACCTTGCCCTCCGACGCGAGGACGTTGGAGGCGATGTTGTCGTGCGTGAGCATCACGCCCTTGGGCAGGCCGGTGGTGCCCGACGTGTAGATGAGCGTCGCCAGCTGGTCGGGCTGCACCGCCAGCGCGCCCGCCTTCCACTCGGCGGCCCTGGCGGCGGTGTCGAGCGCCGCGCCCTTCGCCTCCAGTTCGCCGATCGTGAGGTCGACGCCGGGCGGCTTGGGCTCGGTGAAGCTGATCACCGTGCGCACGCCCTTCAGCTCGCCGCGCACCGAGGCCACCTTCGCCGCCTGCTCCGCCGTGGACACGAACAGGGCGGCCGCGCCCGAGTCGTTGAGCGGATGCACCACCTGCTCCGCGGGGAGCGTCGGGTAGATGGGCACGTCGGTCATCCCGCCGCCCAGGCAAGCCCAGTCGGCGAGCGCCCATTCGGGCCGGTTCTCGGAGAGGATCCCCACCCGGTCGCCGCGCTGCACGCCGATCGCGCCGAGTCCGAGCGAGATGCGGCGCACGCGCTCCAGCACCTCGCGGTGGCTGATCGGGACGTAGCGGGCGTCGCGCTTGTACAGGTAGGCGGCCTCGCCGCCGTGCTGCTCGATGCCGCGGAAGAAGAGCGCGGTGAGCGTCGTGGGTGCGGGGCGCGGTCCACCGGAAACCATCGTCATCGCGGGGCTCGGCATGATGGGAGGATCAGGGGGCGGGTGGTGCGACGTGCACCACGAAGCGCACCGGGCTCCCGCGCACGGGGACGCCGAAGCGCTTCACGTCGGCCACCACCACGAAGCTGTCGGTGGCCGGCGTGATGGTGTTGGCGAAGACGCGCAGGCGCCTCGCCGAGGTGCCGTCGGTCTTCGTGGTGTCGAGCTGTGAGCGGCGCCCCGCGGTGCTCTGCAGCGCGACCCGCGAGGTATCCGTCAGGGAGAGCGTATCGCCATCGTGCAGCACGCGCCAGCGCACCAGCCAACCGGTGACGGCCGGGGCCACGCCACCCGCGACGTCGAAGCTCTGCAGCGTGACCGTCATCTGGGGCGCGAGGTTGGAGCTCACGTCGGGGAGCGCATAGGTGTAGGAGAGGTCCGTCACCGTCGGCGCGATGAGCGTGTCCGGGCTCCGCGTGACCGCGATGGTCCGGTGTGGCGACTGCAGGCCGTTGATGCTCGCCACGAGCCGGATGGTGCCGCTGCGCCGCGTGTTCGCCAGGAGGCCTCCCGCGTCGATCACGACCCCGGTGTCGAGCGAGAGGAAGGTGATCGGCGCCCCGGCGATCACCCCGCCGCTCGCGTTGTAGGCCACGCCGCGGAGCGGCGCCGCATTGCCGAGCGAGTCGCGCAGCGTGTCGCCCGCGAGCACGGCGGGGTAGGGGATGCTGTCGAACTCCAGCGCGACGGCCACATCGGGCGCGCCACTCACGTTCACGCACGCGCCGGAGGTCGCGACGGCGACCGCGACGACGAGGGCCAGTGGCGCGATGAGCCGCCGCGTGCTCACATCCCGGCGCGTTCGGCGAGGCGCGTCGCGAGGTTCACGTACGCCTGCGACGCGGCGTCGGCCGGCGAGCGCACCACCGCCGGCTGTCCCGCCGCGAATGCCTCGGCGATGGCGTGCGAGCGGGGGACGACGATGTCGAACATCAGGTGCGGTGGGACCTTCTCGCGGATGTAGGCGGCGGTCGTCTCGCAGGCCGGATTCCCCTCCTCGTACATCGTGAGGAGGATCCCGTCGAACACGAGGCGGTCCTGCTGCGTCACGATGTCCTGGATCCCGCGCAGCATCTGCGGCGTGGTCTGGAGCGCGAGTGGCTCGGCCTGCAGCGGGATCAGCACGCGGTCGGCGGAGGCGAGCGTGCCGCGCGTGACCGGACCGAGCCCCGGTGGCGTGTCCACCACGACGATGTCGCAGCGCTCGCTCGCCGAGTTGAGCATCCGCGCGAGCAGGTCGGACGAGGCGATCTGCTCCTGGTACGCCGTGTGGTCCACCGCGTCGGTCACGCTCCCGGCGAGCATCACGCGCAGCCAGGGGAGGGTGGTGGGGAGGAGCACGTCGCGGAGCGTGCGCTCACCGGAGAGGTGGTCGGCGAACCCGTAGCTCGGGTGTCCGCGCCGGAGGCCCGCGCCGTAGCGGACGGACCCCTGCGGGTCGACGTCCACGAGCAGCGTCTTGAGGCCGCGCCGCGCGAACGCGGCCGCGAGGTTCACCGCGGTGGTCGTCTTGCCCACCCCTCCCTTCTGGCTCACGACAGCGAGGACGACTCCCAATTCACTCCCCTGCGGCTGGCGTCGCCCCGTCCATCGGGGCGCGCAGTTGGTCGAGCGTGGCGCGTGCGTGCGCCACCCAGCGCGCGGCATCCGGGCCGCTCGGCGGCTTGGCCAGGAACGCGTTCAGGTGCTTGATCGCCCCGGGCGCATCCCCGCGCTTCACGAGCAGGAAGGCGAGCCCGTAGTGCGCGCCGGAGAGCGTCGGCTCGAGGTCCAGCGCCTTCCGGTACGCCCGCACCGCCTCCTCCAGCCGTCCGATCCGCGAGAGGGCGATGGCCATGTTCTGGAGGATCTTCAGGTCGTCCGGGCGTTCGCGGAGGGCGAGACGGTAGCTCGTCACGGCCGCGTCGTAGTCACCCTGACGCTCGAGCACCAGCGCCTCGTTGAGATAATCGAGACGCTGCCGGTTCTGCGCGGACTCGGTGCGGCCGCCGAAGAGGCGGTCCCAGAATGACATGGCGTGTCGAGATGAGGCGGGTGTCCCGCACAAGCTATTGGTGCGGAATGGGGCCAGCAACCGCGCACGGCGGCCCGGAGCGGCCCGTCGCGCCCGTGGGTAGCTTGCAGGTGTCCGTTCATCCGACCTCCCGAGGCCGTTCCCATGTCGTCGAACCGCTTCACCTCAGATCCCAAGCGCGAGACACTCTACGTCGACTGGCCGCTCTTCGGCGAGTTGTCGCGGGCGCTCGCGCTGAAGGTGTCACACGATTTCGAGCCCGAGGTCGTGGTGGGCGTGGCGACCGCGGGGGTCGTGCCGGGCGCGGTGGTGGCGGCGATGCTCGACCTCCCCTTCCACTCGATCATCGTGAGCCGGCGCTACCAGGCGGCGACGGTCCGCGAGACGCCAGCCGTGCTCTCGGCGGCTCCCGCCGAGGTGATGGGCAGGCGCGTGCTCCTGGTGGACCAGACCTGCAACGCGGGCGACACCATGCGGCTCGCGATCGCGGCGGTGGTCAACGGGGGCGCCAGCGAGGTGCGCACCGCGGTGAGCTTCCGCACCGGCGCCTACCAGCCCGACTACCACGCCCTCGAGACCGAGAGCAACATCGTGCTGCCGTGGGACCACGAGTCGATCGTGGATGGGGAGCTGCGCACCAACCCGAAGTACGGGCCGTACAGCGACTGACCGGTGCGGCCACGACGGACCGTCGGAACCTCCGGACCCGGCTGCGTGTTGTTGGGCCATGAGGTGCTCGTCCGGCGGCCGATGCTGATCGATTGCGACGCGGTGGTGCGCGAGCTCTGGGACTTCCTCGACGAGGAACTCTCCGGTGAGCGCATCGCACTCATCGAGGCGCACGTGGCGCTCTGTGAGCGATGCGGCCCACACGTCGTGTTCGGCCGGGCCTTCAAGGCGGCGGTCCGCACCGCGCGGGATGTGGCGATGGCGCCGGCGCACCTCGGACCCCGTGTGCGGGAGGCACTCCGCGCGCAGGGGTTCTCCGATCCACGATGAGCCTTGCGGACGGCACCGCCGGCGATCCAGCCGGCACCGTCAGAGCCACGTTGCGCGGAACCTCAGCGGCGAGACCCGATGCCTAGATCATTGCGTGGGATGCTCCTCAGCGGCACGACGTTCACCATGCTCGTCGTCCTGGCCGGTTGCGGCTTCGGTGGAGACGGTCCGGCCGGGAATCCCGGCGGAGCGGCGACCGCGGTGTCCATCTCGAACAACGCCTTCACCCCGTCGTCGGTGACGATCGCGGCCGGCGCCACGGTCAGGTGGACGTGGGTCTCTGGCGCCGCGAACCACAACGTCACATTCGACGACGGGCCGGCGTCCTTCACGCAGAACAACGGGACGTTCTCGAGGACCTTCGCGGACGCCGGTACCTACGGGTATCAGTGCACCATCCACGGCCCGGCGATGTCGGGCACCGTCGTGGTGCAGTGATCCGCCTGGCGCGCGAGGCGGTGCGCCGCGCGTGCTGAGTCGCGAACCCGGATCGGAGGATCGCCGTGGCTGAATCGCAGTGGCACGACGTGGGCGCCGAGGCGGAGCTTCGCGCGCGTCCGCTGACCCCGGTGACGATCGGGCGGCTCCGGGTCGCGATCTCGTATCGAGACGGCGCGTTCGGTGCGGTGCACGGCGCCTGCTCGCACGCCGGGGGACCGCTCGGTGAGGGCACGCTCGACGGCGACTACGTGGTCTGCCCCTGGCACCACTGGAAGTACCACCGGCAGACGGGACTCGGCGAGCCGGGCTACGAGGAGGATGCGGTGCCGCGCTACCAGGTGCGCGTCCAGGACGGGCGCGTGCAGGTGGACGTCGCGAGCGCCACCAGGCGCTCACGGATCCCGCACGATCCGCACCCACTCGCGCGCAAGGTGGAGCGCGCCCCGGGGCCGCCCCGCGTGCTGGGCATCTCCACGACGAACATGGAGCAGGGGCATCCGCGATACTCCACCTCGGAGGCGCTGCTCGAGCACGCGCTTGGCTACGCGGCGGGCACGCTGCACGCGGAGCAGCAGCTGATCCGCCTGCGCGACCTCGCCTTCCGCTCCTGCGAGGGGTTCTACTCGAAGAGCGCGAAGGCGTGCACCTGGCCCTGTTCCATCACGCAGATGGACCCCGACGACCAGCTCGACCGGGTGTACGAGGCGGTGGTGCACTGGGCCGACGTGGTGCTCGTCTCCACGCCGATCCGCTGGGGGAACGCGTCCGCGCTCTACTACAGGATGATCGAGCGGTTCAACTGCATCCAGAACCAGGTCACGATCGCGAATCGCGTGCTGCTGCAGAACAAGGTGGGGGCGTTCATCATCACCGGCGGCCAGGACAACGTGCAGCAGGTCGCCGGCCACCTGCTCGGCTTCTTCGGGGAGATCGGCTTCCACTTCCCGCAGTTCCCCTACGTGGCGCACAGCCGCGGGTGGACCGCGGAGGACATGGAGAACAACGTGCGCTTCGTGCAGGAGAGCGCCGAGCTGCGCGAGGGAGCGGAGCAGCTCACCGCGCGGGCCGTGGACCACGCGCGGCTCCTCCTCGACCACCAGGATGCGCCGCACCTCTCGTCGCGTGGCGGGCGGAAGGCGCACCGCATGGCGAGAGCGCGCATCGGCGACGAACCGACGGCCTGACCGGCACGCCGGCCGCCGCTACGCCAGTTCCTGCAGCGCCTCCTCGTAGCCCACGCCCTCGGTGAGCCGCTGGTACACGTGCGACACCACGTCGGCGCTCGTGAGCAGGAACCGGCAGCGCTCGGCGCCGTGCGAGCGGCACTCCACCTCGATGCAACCCACCACGTCGTCGGCCACGTGGCCGAAGAAGTCGGAGAGCATCCCGGCCGAGTAGTAGCACGAGGGGTACGGCATGGCGGCCTCGGGATCCGCCTCCGACCAATCCGCGCTGTCGAGTGCCACCGCGGCGTCGCCCAGCGACGTCAGCGTGACGGTGCCCCAGCCCGACTCCGTGAAGAAGCGCGCCGCCGCCTGCTGGAAGGCCGCGTATGGCATCGCCTCGGGCGATCCCTGACCGTGCTCCCCGCACCAGGCGGCGAACGACGCGAACACCGACTCGCCGCCGGCATGCCCCGACTCCTGCAGCACGGCGGCGAAGCCGTCGCCCAGGTCGCGCACGAGGGCGGCGCGCAGCGCGCGGAGGGAGGCGTGCGGGATCGCCGAGTGCGAGGCGGGGCTCATCGTGCGCGGGGTCATGGGTGTGGACGTCCGGGGGGAAAGAAGGGTCAGCCGCCAAGCCGGCGCAAGAGTTCCGCCTCGTCGATCACCGTGATGCCGAGCTGCTCGGCCTTCTCGAGCTTGCTCCCGGCTTCCGCGCCGGCGACGACCAGGTCGGTGGCCTTGGAGACCGAGCTCGTCACCTTGCCGCCGGCGTTCTCGATGCGTTCGGTGGCCTGGCCGCGCGAGAGTGTCGGCAGCGTCCCCGTGAGGACGACCTTGAGACCCTTGAAGGCCCCGTCGGCGGCGATGGCGCGCGGCTCGTCCATGCGGAGTCCGGCCGTCGCCAGTCGCTCGACGAGCGCACGCCCCGTGGGGTCGGCGAACCAGGCGTGCACCGACTCGGCGATCGTGTGGCCGAGGCCGTGCAGCGCCTCGATCTCCTCCACCGAGGCTCTCGCGAGGGCGTCCATGGTGCCGAAGCTGCGCGCGAGCAACTTGGCCGACTCCGCGCCGACGTGGCGGATGCCGAGGGCATTGAGGAGACGCGCGAGGGGCTGCTGCCGCGACGCGTCGATCGCGGCGATGAGCTGGTCGGCGCTCCTCTCCGCGAATCGCTCGAGCGCCTGGACCTGCCGTGCGGTGAGCGCGTAGAGGTCGGCCGCGTCGGTCACGAGGCCGGCGGCGATGAGTTGCTCGAGACGCTGGTAGCTGAGGCCGCGGATGTCCATCCCGTCGCGCGAGGCGAAGTGCGCGAGCGCCTCGAGCCGGCGGCCGGCACACGAGAGGTTCGGGCAGTAGATCGCCACCTCTTCCTCGTCGCGCCGCACGGCCGTGCCGCAGGCCGGGCAATGGGTCGGCGCCTGCACGGCGTGCTCGTCTCCAGCGCGCTTGGCGGGGATCGGCCCCAGGATCTGCGGGATCACCTCGCCGGCGCGCTTCACCTGCACCCAGTCGCCGATGCGCAGGTCCTTCTCCGCCACCAGGTCGAAGTTGTGCAGCGTGGCGTAGTTGATCGTCGCGCCGCCGACCTCCACCGGCGCGAGCACCGCGCGCGGCGTGAGGGCGCCGGTGCGCCCCACCTGTACCTCGATGTCGAGCAGGACGGTCTCGGCGATGTCGGGCGCGAACTTCCGCGCGACCGCCCAGCGTGGCACGCGGCCGCCCACCACGCCGAGTTCCGACTGGAGGGTGAGCCGGTTGACCTTCACCACGCCGCCGTCGATGGCGAACGGGAGGGCCGGGCGGATGGTCGCCTCCACCTCGCGGGCCCACGCGTGCACGCCGTCGAGCGAGGGACACCGGCGCCGGTGCGGCGCGACGGGGATCCCCCAGCCGGCGAGCGTCTCGAGCAGGTCCCACTGCGTGGCGAAGGGGAGGGTGTCCGCGCCCGGCACCGCGAAGGCGTAGCCGAAGAAGCGGAGCGGCTTCTTCGCCGACTCGCGCGGGTCCTTCTGCCGGAGCGCCCCGGCGGCGGAGTTGCGCGGGTTGGTGAAGACGTCCTCGCCCGCGCGCACCCGCTCCGCGTTCATCCGCTCGAAGCCCTCGAAGGTCATGTAGACCTCGCCGCGGATCTCGATCTCGTCGGGCCAGCCCTTGCCGTCGAGGTGCCGCGGGATGTCGGCGATGGTGCGCACGTTCGCCGTGACGTCCTCGCCCACGCTGCCGTTGCCGCGCGTGGCACCGATCGCCAGCGTGCCCCGGCGATAGGTGAGCGAGATGGCGGCGCCGTCGATCTTGAGCTCGCAGCAGTAGCCGTCGGTGTCCACCGCATCGCCGACGAGCTTCCGGAGCCGCACGTCCCACTCGGCGAGTTCCGCCTCGTCGAACGCGTTGTCGAGCGATGCCATCGGCACCAGGTGCGTGTGCTTGGCGAGGTGGCTCGCGCCCACCGCCGCACCCACGCGCGCGGTGGGGGAGTCCTCGTCGCGGAGCTCGGGGTGGTCGCGCTCGAGCGCCTGCAGCTCGCGGAAGAGCTTGTCATAGGCCGCGTCGGAGAGCGTCGGCGCGTCGAGCACGTAGTACTCGTGCGCCGCCCGCTCGAGCTGCCGGCGCAGCTCGGCCACGCGCGCCGCGGGGGCGCTCCGATCAGCCACGATCGGGCGCCCCCGGGGAACCGCCGGCCGCCCGCGTCATCGGCGTGCTCAGTCGGCGGCGTCCGCGCCGTCGGCTTCCGCCAGCCCGCCCTGCAGCAGGAAGTTCTCGACGAAGAAGAGGCCCGGCTCGCCGGCGCGCTTCACCATCCGCAGGAGCGTGTCCATCGAGGAGACCTCCTCGCGCTGCTCGTTCACGAACCACTCGAGTGCGTTCTTGGAGAGATGGTCCTTGTCCTTGATGGCGAGGTCCACGATCGCGTTGATCTGCCCGGTGACGCGGAGCTCGGAGTCGAGCGCCAGCTTCACGGCGTCCGCGGCGCTCTTGAACGTCGCGCGGGGCGCGGGGATCGCGGGGATCCTGAGCTCGCCGCCCGCGTCGAGGATGTAGCGGACGAAGCGCATCGCGTGGTCGCGCTCCTCGGCCGCCTGCTTGAAGAAGTGCGCGGAGAGCGTGGGCAGCCCCTCGGCGTCGAAGTAGGACGCGACGGCGATGTACTGGTGCGAGGCGCCGAGCTCGTTGCCCACCTGCTCGTTCAGGGCCGTGTTCATCTTCTTGCTGATCATCATGGAATGGACTCCCGGGAGTGCCGGCGGTTTATTGAGGGCGTGGGCCGAGCGGCGCGAGGGGTGCGACGCTGCGTGGCCGAAGTCTAACGTTGCCAGAGCGAACAGGACGGGTCAATGACGGTCGTGGAGCTCATCGAGCGGAAGCGCGACGGTGGGCGTCTCACCCCCGAGGAGTGGCGGTCGCTCATGGCCGCCTACGCGCGTGGCGACGTGCCCGATTATCAGATCGCCGCACTGGCGATGGCCGTCTACTTCCGCGGGATGGACGACGCCGAGACGGACGCGCTCATGTCGGCGATGCTGGCGAGCGGGCGACGGCTCGACCTCGCGCACCTCTCCGTGCCACGCGTGGACAAGCACTCCACCGGCGGCGTCGGCGACAAGGTCTCGATCATCCTGGCGCCCCTCGTCGCCGCCTGCGGCGTGGCCGTGCCGATGATGTCGGGCCGCGGGCTCGGCCACACCGGCGGCACGCTCGACAAGCTGGAGAGCATCCCGGGCTTCGAGACGCGCCTCTCCCTCGAGCGGGCGGCGAAGCAGGTGGAGCGGATCGGGTGTGCGATGCTCGGCCAGACGAGCGAGATCGCGCCCGCCGACCGCCGCTTCTATTCCCTGCGTGACGCGACCGCGACCGTGGACGCGATCCCCCTCATCGCCGCGAGCATCATGAGCAAGAAGCTCGCCGAGGGGCTCACCGGCCTCGTGCTCGACGTGAAGACCGGCGCCGGCGCGTTCATGCCGAAGTTCGACGACGCGTTGCGGCTCGCGCAGACGATGATCGCGCTCGGCGAGCGGCACGGCTGCCCGACGGTCGCCCTGCTCACGGACATGGATGCGCCGCTCGGCGAGGCGTGCGGGAACGCGGTGGAGGTGGCCGAGGCGATCGCGGTGATGCGCGGGGGCGGTCCGGCGGACCTGCGCGAGGTGACGCTCGCGCTCGCGGCGGAGATGCTGCTCCTGGGCGCGGTGGCCGCGGACCGCCACGTCGCGCGCGCGAAGGCCGCGGAGGCGCTCACGAGCGGGGCCGCGCTCGCCAAGTTCCGCGAGATCGTGCAGGCGCAGGGGGGGCATCCGGGTGCGGTGGACGATCCCGTACAGCACCTGCCGCAGGCGCCGCTCCGGGTGGCGGTGGCCGCGGAGCGGAACGGGGTGGTGCAGCGCGTCGAGCCGCGGACCATCGGCCGCGCCATCTCGACCCTGGGCGGGGGGCGCCTCCGGGTGGAGGATGACATCGACCACGCCGTGGGCTTCCTGGTGCACGTGAAGCCGGGGAGCGCGGTGCGGACCGGTGAGCCGCTCGCGACGATCCTGGCACGCGACGCCGCCACGCTCGCGGTCGCTCGGGAGGCACTGGGCCGGGCGATCGTGCTCGGCGACTCGGCGCCGCCCGCCCGGCCCCGCGTCTCGCACCGGGTCGGCGCCGGGGGGGTGGAAGAAGTGCCCCCGTCGGGTGCAAGTTGGTGACCATGGACCTCCAGAAGATGGCCGCCCTCGGGGCGCAGGCTGCTGCCGGCGGGATCGTCGCCGCGTGGTTCGGGTTCCTCTATGTCATCCGTCCGGTGCCGACCGGCGGGATCGACCACGCCCTCTGGCAGGTGGCTGCGTACTCGACCGTCGTGCTCTTCGGCCTGCTGGCGCTGGTGCACCTCTACTTCGCGGCGCAGCTCAAGCGCGGAGCCGACTCGATCCGCGGATAGCGCCCCACCGGCGCGCCGGGCGGATGGAAGGCACGAAGGGCCGGAGCGACCGCTCCGGCCCTTCGTGCGTCCCGGGACCTGCCGGACTCAGACGTCGAGGTTCGAGACGAACTTGGCGTTCTTCTCGATGAAGTCGCGCCGCGGCTCGACGTCGTCGCCCATGAGGGTCTGGAAGACCTCGTTCGCCTCGACCGCGTCGTCCATCGTCACCTTGAGGATGGTGCGCGTCTCCGGGTCCATCGTCGTCTTCCAGAGCTGGTCCGGGTTCATCTCGCCAAGGCCCTTGTAGCGTTGGAGACCGATGTTGGTCTTGCCCTCGCCGTTGCCGCCCATGCGCGCCATGATCGCGTCGCGCTCCTCGAGGTCGTAGGCGTAGTACTCCTCCTTCCCCTTCGCCACCCGGTAGAGCGGCGGCTGCGCGATGTAGATCATCCCGGCGTCGATCAGCTCGTGCATCTGGCGGAAGAAGAACGTGAGCAGGAGCGTCCGGATGTGGGCGCCGTCCACGTCGGCGTCGGTCATGATGATGATCTTGTGGTACCGGACATTGTCGATCTGGAACTCTTCCTTGATGCCGGCGCCGATCGCCGTGATGATCGTCCGGATCTCCTCGTTGCTGAGGATCTTGTCGATGCGGGCCTTCTCGACGTTCAGGATCTTGCCGCGCAGGGGCAGGATCGCCTGGAACATCCGGTCGCGCCCCTGCTTGGCGGAGCCACCGGCCGAGTCGCCCTCGACGAGGTAGATCTCGCACATCGCCGGGTCGGAGAGCGAGCAGTCGGCGAGCTTGCCCGGGAGGTTGCCGACGTCGAGCGCCGACTTCTTGCGGGTGAGGTCGCGCGCCTTGCGGGCCGCCTCGCGCGCACGGGAGGCCGAGAGGGCCTTCTCGAGCACGATGTTGGCGACGCGCGGATGCTCCTCGAGGTACGAGGCCAGCCATTCGTTCACGACCGTCTTGACCGCGCTCTCCACCTCGGAGTTGCCCAGCTTCGTCTTGGTCTGCCCTTCGAACTGCGGGTCGCGCAGGCGGATCGAGATGATCGCGGTCAAGCCCTCGCGCGTGTCGGGGCCCTCGAGGTTGTCCTCCTTCTCCTTGAGGATCCCCTTTTCGCGCGCATACGAGTTGAGCGTGCCGGTCAGAGCGGTGCGGAAGCCCGAGAGGTGGGTGCCGCCCTCGTGCGTGTTGATGTTGTTCGCGTAGCTGTGGACCGCTTCGGTGTACCCGGCCGTCCACTGCATGGCGACCTCGATGACGCCCTCCTCGGCCTCCGATTCGAAGTAGACGACGTCCTTGTGGATCGCCTCGCGACCGGTCCTGTTGAGGTGGCGGACGAAGTCGACGATGCCGCCCTCGGCGTGGAAGGTCTGCTCGCGCGGCTCGCCCCGCTCGTCGATGAGGGTGATCGACAGTCCGCGCGTCAGGAACGCGGTGTCCTCGAACCGCTTCGCGAGGGTGTCGTAGTCGAAGACCGGATCGTCGAAGATGTCCTCGTCCGGCTTGAAGCTGATGGTGGTGCCGGTGACGTCGCTCGGCTCGCCCTTTTCGATGGGGCCTTCCGGCTCGCCGCCCGCGCGGTAGCGCTGATACCAGACGAACCCCTCGCGACGCACCTCGGCGGTGAGCGACTCGGACAGGGCGTTGACGACCGACACCCCGACGCCGTGCAGTCCGCCGGACACCTTGTACCCCTCGCCGCCGAACTTCCCGCCGGCGTGAAGGACCGTCAGAACGACCTCCAGCGCGCTCTTGCCGCCCTGGTCGGCCATGGCGGAGACGGGGATTCCGCGTCCGTTGTCGGCGACGGTGCAGGATCCGTCGGGGTGCAGCGTGACGGTGATCCGGTCGCAGTACCCGGCCATGGCCTCGTCGACGCTGTTGTCGACGACCTCGTACACGAGGTGGTGAAGGCCCCTCGGCCCGGTGGAGCCGATGTACATGCCGGGGCGCTTGCGGACGGCCTCCAAGCCCTCGAGGACTGTGATGTCCTGCGCGTCGTAGTGCGCAGAAGGCTCGATGTGATCGGGTGCTGTTTCGGCCAAGTCTCTCCGGGTCGCGGTGCGTTCGGAGCCTATCAGCCGTCCCGGTCGGCGCGCCCTTCGTTTAGTGCATTTTGCAGGGATTTCGTTCGTGTCCTGGCGACCGCCATCTGCCCCGCGGCGGCGCGGGTCAGGAGATCCCGGAGCACGGGGTCGGAAACGTCTCCCACGGCCGCGGCGGCGGCGGCGAGCTCTGCGTCCGTGGGCTTGACCGTCGGAGCCCGCGGCCCGGGCTCGGTGGCTGGGATGGCGTGGTCGGCGGTCACGAAACGGACGCCCGTGATGCCGGCATCCGGCAGGGCACGAGCGAGCTGGTCGGCAAGCACGTCCGCGCGGCTGTGAAGGTCCTGCGTCCACATCGCGTCCGCGCACGCGACCGTGACGACGCCGGCGCGGCTTCGTCGCGTGACCGTCGATTTCGCGGCGACCTCGGGGCCGACGATCTCGGACCAGGCCGCCTGCACGGCCACCAACTCGCCGGTCGGCGTCCCGGACCCCGCGCGGAAGCGCCCGACGCGCTCAGCCACGGCGACCGGATGGCGGCGGTACCGGCGGCGCCTAGTGTCCTGATTCATTGCTTTCGATGCGGTTCGACGGCTGCGACCGTCCCGAGGCGATGTCCTCGGTCGGGCGAATATGGCCTGTTATGCACGCGGCAGCGCGTCCTTGCCTCGCTCGGTCTCGCTCGAGACCATGACCGAACCAATGGATCAGGACACTAGCGGACATGGCCGTCCTCCACGTGCAGGTGATGGGCCGCCCCCGCGGCCTCGGCGAGCGCGGCGGCGTCCGGGTCGGCGCTCGTCACCCAGGCCTGCCCGGCGTCGGTCAGCTCATGCAGGAGCAATCGGCGGCGGTCGGGGTCGAGTTCGCTCAGGACGTCATCCAGGAGCAGGATGGGGGTCGCGCCCCGGAGGGTCAAGTGATCGCGACAGGCCAGAAGGAAGGCGAGGACGGCGGTGCGCTGCTCGCCCTGGCTGCCCAGGCGCCGCAGGTCGTGGTCACCGGTTCCGATCCACACGTCGTCCCGGTGCGGTCCCGACAGCGTCTGCGCGGCCTGGACGTCGCGCGTGCGTGTCCGGGCCAGCGCGTCCGCGAGCGCTCCTTCC
>JAOUHR010000321.1 GCA_029884515.1 Gemmatimonadota bacterium | reverse complement strand
CGCCGGCCACGCCCACCGTGAAGCGGGCGCCCCACTGCGGGATCCAGGACGCGTCCACCAGCGCCTGCCAGTCCACGCTCGTCACGTCCACCGACCACCAGAGCCCGAGCGAGAGCACCGCCTCGGCGAGGAACACCCAGAGCGCGAGGGTGCGCGAGGACTGCATCGCTGTCTCCCCGCCCGGCTTCTGCGTCATGCCTTGCGCGAAGAGGAGGAGCGCGCCGAGGAGCGGCAGGGCGAGGAGCGCCGGGAGGATCCAGCCGTTGTACCCGATTCCGTCAAGGAACGTGGTCATGGGATCGGCCTGTTCTTAGCGGAAGGAGAAGGCGGAGAGCACGGCGATGGCCCCGAGCAGGAGGGCCCACGCGTAGGTGCCCACGCGGCCCGACTGCAGTTGCGATCCCAGCCAGCCGAACGCGCGCATCAGCAGGCCGGTCCCGTTCACGAAGAGCCCGTCGATCAGGCCGGTGTCCACGCCCTTCCAGAGGACGATGCGCGAGATGCCCAGGGTCGGCCGGACCACCGCCTTGTCGTACGCCTCGTCCACGTACCACTTGTTGAGCAGCGTCTTCTCGAGCCCCTGCTCGGCCGGCGCGTCCTTGGCCGGCTTGAGGTCGGCGGGCTTGAGCCGGAAGACCGCGATGGCAATGCCCGCCGCCGCGATCAGCACCGCCGCCCCGATCAGCGCGAGCTCGGTGCCGTGCGAGAGGTGCGCCGCCTCGCCGTTGGTGACGATCGCGGTGCTGGCACCGACCACGGGCTCGAGCCAGTGATGGAGCGCCTCATCCGGGCCGAGCGCGCCGCCCGTGATCGCCGGGAGGTTGAACCAACCGCCGACGAGCGAGAGCAATCCGAGCACCACCAGCGGGCCGGTCATGATCCAGGGCGCTTCCTTGAGGTGCCCGCGCTCCAGCTCGCCGGTGCGGTTGGGCCCGTGGAAGGTGTAGAGCATCATGCGCGTCATGTAGATCGCGGTCATGAGCGCCGCCGCGAGCCCGAGCGCGTACACGCCGTAGAGCACCGCGCTCCCCGGGATGCCAAGCCAACTCGCGTCGGCGAGCGTGGAGCCGTGCGTGCGCGCGAAGACCGAGGAGAGGATCTCGTCCTTGGAGAAGAACCCGGCGAAGGGCGGGATCCCGGCGATGGCCAGCGTGGCGATCCACATGAGGCCGAAGGTCACCGGCATGTGCCTTCGGAGCCCGCCCATGTTGCGCATGTCCTGCGCGTCCTCGTGGTTGTGCGTGGCGTGGTACGCCTGGTGCATGGCGTAGATCACCGACCCGGACCCGAGGAAGAGCAGCGCTTTGAAGAAGGCGTGCGTCATGAGGTGAAACACGCCCGCGGTGTACGCCCCCACGCCCACGCCCACGAACATGTAGCCGAGCTGGGAGACGGTGGAGTACGCGAGCACCTTCTTGATGTCCCACTGCTTGAGGCCGATCGTCGCGGCGAGCACCGCCGTGAGGGCGCCGATCACGGCGACGGTGAGCTGCGCCACCGGTGCCATCGAGAAGAGCGTGGCACTCCGGGCGACGAGGTAGACGCCGGCCGTCACCATCGTGGCCGCGTGGATCAGGGCGGAGACGGGCGTCGGGCCCGCCATCGCGTCCGGGAGCCAGACGTAGAGCGGGATCTGTGCCGACTTGCCCACCGCGCCGAGGAAGAGGAAGAGGCAGATCGCGGTGGCAAGGGTGCCCCCCATCGGGAGTTCGAGCGCCGCCGTGCCGACGCCATCGAACGAGAGCGTCGCCAAGTTCGCGAACATCAGGAACATCGCGACCAGGAAACCGAAGTCGCCGATGCGGTTCACGATGAAGGCCTTCTTGCCCGCGTCCGCATTCGCCTTCTCACTGAACCAGAAGCCGATGAGGAGGTAGGAGCAGAGCCCGACCCCTTCCCAGCCGACGAACATCAGCGGGTAGCTGGCACCCAGCACCAGCAGCAGCATGAAGAAGACGAAGAGGTTCAGATACGCGAAGTAGCGCGGGTACCCCGGGTCGTCCTGCATGTAGCCGACGCTGAACAGGTGGATCAGGAAGCCGACGCCCGAGATGATCAGCACCATCACCATCGAGAGCTGGTCGAGCTGGAAGGCGACGTCCACCGAGAGGCTGCCCGTCGGCATCCACGCGAAGAGCGTCTGCACGTAGGGCGCGTGCATCGCATCGCCCAGGTCGCGCATGGCGAAGAGGATCGCGACGGCGAGGCCGAAGGTGAGCGCCAGCACCCCTGGGCCGATGAGCGAGACGAGCGACGCCGATGGATGCCGCGCGACGTGGTGGCCGGCCGCGTCGTCGTGCCCGTGGCCGTCGCCTGAGGGGTGGGCCACGTGGGCGTGGGCATCGTGGCTCGCGGCAGTCGGGTCTGCCGGACCCGGCGTGGCCGCCGCGCGCAATGCGAGGATGCCGTTGAGCGCGAAGCCCAGGAGCGGCAGGGCCGGCAGCAGCCACACGAAGCGCGCCACGGAGTCCGCCAGCGGGTGCCCCGTGTGGGGGAGTTCGGTCTGCATCAGCCCTTCAACAGGTTGATGTCTTCGAGGTTCACCGACCGGCGGTGGCGGAAGATCGCGATGATGATGGCCAGCCCCACCGCCGCCTCGGCCGCGGCGACCGTCATCACGAAGATGACGAACACCTGTCCCGTGGCCCCGTACAGCCTCGAGAGTGCGACGAACGAGAGGTTCACGGCGTTGAGCATGAGCTCGACGCACATGAAGATGATGATGGCGTTGCGGCGCGTGAGCACGCCCACCACGCCGATCGTGAACAGGAGCGCCGAGAGCGCAAGCGACTCAGCCAGCATCGGTCGGCCCCCGCTTCTTGCCGATGACCACGGCGCCGATGATCGCCGTGAGCAGCAGGATGGAGGTGAGCTCGAAGGCGAGCAGGTACTGCCGGAAGAGCGACGCCGCGATCGGCCCGATGATGCCGGCCGTGCCGAGCGCGGCGTCCGTGGTGACCGCGGCCGGGAGGGTGAGCTGCGCCGGGAACTGCGAGCGGGCGAGGACCATGACCTCCGCCAACAGCGCGAGGCCCAGCACGCCGGCGATGATCCGCCCCGCCTTGCCCCGGATGTCGGAGAGTTCCGAGGGATGCCCGAGGTTGAGCAGCATCACCACGAACACGAACACGACCATGATCGCGCCGGCGTAGACGAGCACCTGGATCGCTCCGACGAACTGCGCGTCCAGCATGATGTACAGCGCGGCGAGGCAGAACATGACGTTCACCAGCCAGAGGGCGGCCGCCACCGGGCTCTTCCGCGTCACGAACAGGACCGCCGAGGCGACCGCGACGAGCCCGAAGAAGTAGAAGGTGAAGCCGTAGAGCAATGGGTAGAACTGGTTGCCCATCGTCATTCCCCCCGCGGGTCGGCGGGATCCCACAGCTCGCTCACCGGGTGCGTCTGCGCCGTGAGCCGCTCGAGGTCGTAGACGAACCGCTCGCGGTTGAACTCGGCGTTCTCGTAGTGGCGGCCCATGTGGATCGCCTCCTCCTGGCAGACCTCCTGGCAGTACCCGCAGAAGATGCAGCGGAACTCGTCGATCTCGAACACCAGCGGGTAGCGGTTCCCTGCCTCGTCCTCGCCCGGGACGAGCTTGATGCAGTTCGCCGGGCAGACCG
>JAOUHR010000320.1 GCA_029884515.1 Gemmatimonadota bacterium | reverse complement strand
GCGAGCCCGGGGAGGATCACGCGACGGAGGTAGCCGTCGGGCTCGCCCCATGGCAGGATGACGCCCTCGAGGATCGAGATCGAGTGGTCACCGAGGATGAGCTCGGGGCTCGCGGTGCGCTTGGTGCCGAGTCCGCTGCAGGTGGGACAGGCGCCGAAGGGGGAGTTGAACGAGAAGTGTCGCGGCTCGAGCTCGGCCATCGAGATGCCGCAGTCGGGGCAGCCGTACTTCTCGGAGAAGAGGTGCTTCCCCGCGGAGTCGTCGTGGCGCACGACCTCGACGAGTCCCTCGGCGAGTCGCAGCGCCGTCTCGATGGAATCGGTGATGCGCCCGCGGTCCTCCTTGCGGACGGCGAGCCGGTCGACGACGACGGACACGTCGTGGTTCTGCCGGCGGTTGAGCCTGGGCGGGTCGGCGAGCTCGATCAGTTCGCCGTCGACCATCGCGCGCACGAAGCCCTGCTTGCGGGCGTCCTCGAAGAGGTCGCGGAACTCGCCCTTCCGGCCGCGCACCAAGGGCGAGAGGATCTCGATCTTGGTGCCCTTGGGCCAGGCGAGCACCTGGTCGGCGATCTGCGCGGGGGTCTGCCGTTCCACGGCGCGGCCGCAGTTGGGGCAGTGCGGCGTGCCGGCGCGTGCGTAGAGCAGCCGGAGGTAGTCGTAGATCTCGGTGACGGTGCCGACGGTGGAGCGCGGGTTGGCGCCGGCGGTCTTCTGCTCGATCGAGATCGCGGGGGAGAGCCCCTCGATCGCGTCCACGTCGGGCTTCTCCATCAGCCCGAGGAACTGCCGCGCGTAGGCGGAGAGCGACTCGACGTAGCGGCGCTGCCCTTCGGCGAAGATGGTGTCGAAGGCGAGCGACGACTTGCCCGAGCCCGACAAGCCCGTGATGACCGTCAGGCGATCGCGGGGGATCGTGACGTCGATGTTCTTGAGGTTGTGCTCGCGGGCACCGCGGATGATGAGGGCGTCGCCGGGCATAGTCACTCAAGTTCGCCGGCGCATCGGATATATGGAAGAGCCGCCATCTGAAGCGGTGCGGTGGGAGAGGGGAGGTGCAAGGGACGACGGACGCGCATATCACGCGCTCACATCCGGGGCCGACTTCCGTGACAAGGACTTAGATTCCGGAGTCCCCCCTGGCAGGAAGCACCCTGCCGAGAGCGCCCCCTCCCCTCTCACATCTCCCCGCTCCCACCTGCCGTTCGTGCTCCCCAACCCGTTCGCCCCCGACGAACCACCGTCCGCCCCCGATCCCGAGCAGCTGCCGCTCGGGATGTTCGAGGGCGTGCCGTTGGTGCCGATGGAGACGTTGGGTCCTGATGACGAGATCGTGATCGTCCCGGTGCGGGAGCCGCCGGTGTGCGGCGAGTGGTCGTACGACGACAGCGAGCTCGAGGAGCCGAAGTTCGTCGCGCGACGGGTGGACGGGGTGGCGGCGCCGACGACCAAGGCGACGCCGATCATGCCGATCCGCGCGACGGTGGATTCGCGCACCGCGGCGGCGCGTGCCGAAGCGAGCGAACCCGCGCGCCCCCAGCACGTGCCGCCACGACCGGATGCGGCGCCCTCGCGCGCGAACCGGCCCACCATCGAGGCGCTGCGGCTCGCGTTCGAACAGACGCCCGGCGACACGGTGCGCGCCCTCGCCTACATCGCCGCACTCGAGAAGAAGGGGGACGCCGAGACCGCGCTCACGGTGCTCGATCGCGCCGAGGCGGCCGGTGCCGATGCGTTCGGCGTCGCCTGCGCGCGGGCGAGCGCGCTCGGCGCCAGGCTGCGCTACGCCGACGCCGAGAAGATGATCAAGGCGGCCGCCAAGCTCCGGCCGGATGCGGCCGAGGTGCTGCTGCAGACGGGGATCCTCGCCTGCCGCCGGGCGCGGTGGCGCGACGCGGTGGAGCCGCTGCAGCGCGGCGTCGCGCTCCAGCCCGACAACGCGATGGCGCACTACTTCATCGGCGAGGCGCTGAACCACACCGACGACCTCCCGGGCGCCCTCGCCGCGTACGAGCGTGCCTCCGAACTCGAGCCGGACCACTGGCGTGCGCTCAAGGGCGTGGGGATCGTGCTCGACCGCCTCGGGCGCTCGTCCGACGCGGCGGCATACTACCGCCGCGCGCGCGACGCGCAGCGCGCGTGACCGCCGCCGTCGCTCCGGCCGCACCCGGCGCGCGCCACGCGCGCCGCGGCCGGCGTCGAGCGATCGCCGCCGTGGTGGTGCTCATCGCCTGGGGCGGCGGCCTCGCGATGCTCGCCGACCGGGAGCTCTTCCGCGAACGTTCCGTGGTGCTCGCCGAGGCCGCGATGCGGATGGGCCCGAGCACGAGCTTCTACGCCGTGGAGCAGGGCGGGCAGCAGATCGGGTTCGCGTCCACCACCATCGACACGTCCACCACGTCGTTCGAGGTGGTGGACTACTTCATCGCCGACCTCCCGCTCGGCGACCGCGTGTTCCGCGCATCCGCCCGCAGCGTGATCACCCTCTCGCGGGCGCTGGCGCTCCGCACCTTCGACGTGCAGTTCGAGTCGGCGGACGCCCCGATGAGCATCACGGGGAGCGCGGAGGGGGACTCGGTGGTCGCGTACGTGATGCAGGTCCCGGGACAACCCGCCGACTCGCAGCGGCTCCGCGTGCAGGGGCCGATCCTCCTCCCCACGCTCGTGCCCGCCGCGGCGATGCTCGTGAACGACCCGAAGGTGGGGCGCACGGTGACCGTGGCGAGCTTCGATCCGCGCACGATGACGACCCAGGACATGCGCCTGCGCTTCACCGCGGAGTCGCTCTTCACGCTGGTGGACAGCGCGCGCTTCGATTCGACGGCGAGGCGGTTCGTGCCGGCGCTCGAGGACACGGTGCGCGCCTGGAAGCTCGCGCCCGAGGACGCCGGCGGGTTCAGCGGCTGGGTGGACGCGCAGGGCCGCGTGGTGGAGACGACGCAGCCCGGCGGCATCAAGCTCAAGCGGATGGCGTACGAGATCGCGTTCGAGAACTGGCGGCGCACGCGCGGCACGGCCGCCGCCGCGGCAGCCGCGCCGGCCGGCGGGATCCTCGAGGGCACCGCGATCTCCGCGGGCATGCTCCCGGGACGCGACGGGCCGTCCAGCCTGCAGGTGCGGCTCGGCGGCGTCTCGCTCGCGGGCTTCGACCTGCAGGGCGGCCGGCAGCAGCTCCGCGGGGACGAGCTCACCATCACGCGCGAGGGGCCCGACGTGCTCGCCGCGGACTGGAGCCTGGCGACCGCGACCACGGGATTCCGCCAGCGCTTCGAGCCGGAGCTCCGCGCCGAACCGCTGCTCCAGGTGCAGGACCGCGCGATCATCCAGCTGGCCGTGCGCATCGCCGGCCGCGAGCGCGACCCGCGGGTGGTCGCCGAGCGGATCAACCGCTGGGTGCACGACTCGCTGCAGAAGGTGATCACGGTGAGCGTGCCGAACGCGCTGCAGGTGCTGCGCACGCGGCGCGGCGACTGCAACGAGCACACGCAGCTCTTCACGGCGCTCGCACGGGCGGCCGGCATCCCCACGCGCATCGCGACCGGCGTCGCGTACCTGGACGGCAAGTTCTACTACCACGCCTGGCCCGAGGTGCGGCTCGGCGACTGGGTCGCCGTGGACCCGACCT
>JAOUHR010000319.1 GCA_029884515.1 Gemmatimonadota bacterium | reverse complement strand
GCGCAGCGATCCATGCCCGGGCGGCTTGCTCGGCGTCGCGGTCCGCGATCGTGACAGGCGAGCCATCGCCCTTGGTCTCGACGGGCAGGTCCGTCCGGAAGTGCCGGATCGCCACGTCGCCCGCGACGCGGGCCACGGTCTCCACGGCCCAAAGCAGGTCGTGGCTCATGCCGCGTCCCCCGCAATGCCCTGGTTCACGATGCGAATTCCTCAGCCACGACACGGGGATCGAGTGCGCCGGAGAGGAGCGCCCCGCCGAGCACGACCGCCGCGACACCGCGGTCCTCGAGGCGCCTCAGGTCGAGCATCGTCTCGCCGCCCACCGCGATCACCGGCCACGGCGCGATGGCGCACGCCTCGTCGTAGAGCGAGAGTCGGGCGCCCTGCTCCCCGCCGGTGGTCCGTTCAGTCGTCACGAGAAGACCCGCCAGGGGGATCCCCTCGAGGTCGCCCACGAGGTCGTGCAGCGAGCGCGTCGTGGAGGCAGCCCATCCGCGGGTGACCACCTGCCGTCCCCGCACCTCGATTTCGACGATGAGTCGTGCCGGGGCGCGCGCGGCTTGCTCCGCGAGCCAGCTCGGATCCTCGACGCCGCGCGCCCCGACCACGATCCACTCAGCACCCTCGTCCAGCCACGACCGGATCTCCTCGTGCTCCCGCATCCCTCCGCCAACCTGCACGGCGACGTGCGTGGCGGCGAGGACTCCCCGAATCGCGTCGCGGTTGTCACCCTGACCCCCGGCGGCGTCGAGGTCCATCACCTGCAACCGAGCGAACCCGGCCGCAGCCCACTGGAGGGCTTGGTCGACCGGATCGGCCGCGGGCACGACCTCCCGTCGACGCGCGGATCCGCCTCGCCCAACGGCATGGACGTCGCGGAGTTCTATGGTTGGGATGGCGAGCATGGGTGTCGGAAGAAGTTACGGATGAAGTGGGCCCCCGCGCGCGGCGATGCGCGAGGGAACCTCGGGACCCATGTCGGGGGTAGATTGCAATCCCCCTCTCTTGTGAACAATTTCACAATCAATGGGGAACACCCCCGCGGTATCGCAGCACATCACATTACTGGTGCAAACCGGGAGAGATCATAGCATGCAGTTCAAGGGTCTGGCACTCGTCGCTGGCGCGCTCGTCCTCGGCACCTACGGACTCGTCGGGGCAACCCCCGCCGCGGCCCGCGCGACAGTGGCGGCGCAGGCGGCGAAGCTCGCGCCCATCACGGGCAAGACGTGGGAGGTCAAGATGGTCGGCGACGCGAAGGGCTACCGCTTCGAGCCGGCCAACCTCACGATCAAGGCCGGCGACGGCATCAAGTTCGTCATGGTCGGCTCGCAGGGCCCGCACAACGTCGCATTCGACGGCGCGAAGCTCGCCGCGCCGGTCAAGGCACAACTGACCGCGAACCTCGGCACCCAGAAGCTCGCCGACCTCATGTCGGCGATGACGCTCAAGGAAGGCGATGCCATCACCATCTCCTTCGCGAAGATCCCGGCCGGCACGTACACGTACAACTGCACGCCGCACCTCGCGATGGGCATGAAGGGCGTGATCACGGTCCAGTAGTCGCGATCGGTCCGTCCCGCGGCGCCGCACGGAGCCGCGATCGACGTGGAGCGGGCGGCGAGGCGTGAGCCTCGCCGCCCGCGTCGCATTCCCTCCATCGTGATCCGAGGCGATACTTCTGCCGATGTCCGCACCTGCCGTGCCGCCCGTCGCGCCCCCGACGCCGCCTCGTCCCCTCGTCGGACGCGAGTGGCTCATCGCGCGTGCGACGCTCGCCGCTCGACGCACGGCCCGCTTCACGAAGATCTGGTCCGCCGCGCTCGGCGCACTCGCGGTGGTCGCGCTCCTGCTGCCACTGGCGTCGAGCGACCCGCGGGCGGGCGAACGCGCGCGGATCGAGCGCCTGGTCGCCGACACGCTGCTCACGTCGCAACGTGTGCGCCGCGCCCAGTTCGCCGTCGCGCAGGCGGAGTCGCTGCTCGTGGTGGCGCGCCTCGCACCTGCCACGCGCACCACCGTGCCCGCGCGCACCACGGCTGCCCCGCCCCGCCCGGCGGCCACCGTCGCCCGCGCTCCCATGGTCGCCTCGCTCGACGCGGCGATCCAGGAGGCCCGGCGACTGCGCACTGTCCCCAGTTGGCTCGCAGTCGCCGAGCAACCGGCGGTGAGCGAGGGTCCACGCATGCGTGCCGTCGCGGATACGCTCGCGCGACTGGCGCGGGAGCGTGACGAGATTCCCGGTGGCCCCTCGCGCGACCAGCTCGTCGCCAACCTGACGCCACGCATCGGGCGACTTGGCTACACGATCCTCGCCATCGCGGAGAACCGGCTCAGGGAGCTCGCGCCGGAATCGACGTCGGAGCCGCTGTCGCCGCGGCTATCACCGTCCGCGCCAGAGGGCCCGGTCACCGTCGTGGAGGCGCGCGCAGACACGCAGCCGCTGCTCGCCGCGCTGGTCGCCGCGCGCGACACGCTTGCGCGCGCGGCGCGCGCGCACGACTCGCTTGGCCGCGTGATCCAGGACGCAGCGGGCGCCCTCGCGGGCACGGCCCCGTCGCGCCTCGCCTCGATCTCGCCCGCGCTGCTCGTCGTGCTCGTGCTCGCAATCGGCCTCCTCGTCCGGTTCGGCACCGCACTGCGCGCCGAGATGCGGGCGCCGACACTCGCCCACGCGCAGGAGGCGGAACGTGTGGCGGGCGCATCCGTCGTGGCCGTCGTCCGCGAGGCGCTCCTCGACGGGCCGGCGCGCTATCGTCCGAGCGGCGTCGATCCGTTCCGCATGCTCTACCTCGGCCTCACGGCCACCGGCACGAGGGCGCGCACGGCGATCATCACGGGCAGCGATCCCGTGATCATCGCGGCCGTCGGCGGCCGACTCGCGATCGCCGCGGCGGCGGACCATCGCACGACGCTGTTGATCGACCTCGATCCGAGAGAGATCGCGCTGTCGCGCACCTTCCGTGAGCGAGCGGAGCCGGGACTGACCGACGCGCTCGCGGGCGCGTTCAAGTGGCGCGAGGTGGCGCGGCCGGTCGGGTCGAGCGACGGCCTCCCGATCACACTCCTCCCTGCGGGCACGGAGCGCGACGACCTCCCGATCGGCGAAGCACTGGACCGGGCGCGCGAGGAGTTCACCCGCTTCCGCATCCCCTTCGAACTCACGATCCTGGTGGCGAGCCCCACGCGCCTCGGCGATGCAGTGGCCCTGGTCGAGAAGACCCCGGTGGTGCACTGTGCCACCGCGGGGTCCACGGAGGTGGAGGAGTTCATGGCCGAGAGCGGCAAGCTCCGCGCGGATGGGTATCGTGTGCACGGGGTGGTGCTCTGGGAGGCATTGCGACCGGTGTTGCCCACGCGCGCAGAACTCGCAGCGCTCCTGACGAAGCGAAAAGGGCGGACTCCAGGTGGCTCGTTCGAGGCCGTCAAAAAGGCTGTTTCAAAGCCAGTAAAAAACCAGTAAAGCGCCAGTACAATGCCATTTCAAGGTCAATGGGCTGACGTACTGCTGGCGGCAGAGCGCGCACACGTGCTCAAGTTGGCTGTCTGGGCTGGATGCTCGGTGCTCGCCGGCACGGCCCTGTACACGTGGGTGCGGGTGCAACGGGGTGAATCCGCGCTGATCCGG
>JAOUHR010000318.1 GCA_029884515.1 Gemmatimonadota bacterium | reverse complement strand
AAGTGATCCGGTGGTTCCGTGTGGACGGGCCATCGCTCAACGGATAAAAGGTACGCTGGGGATAACAGGCTTATCGCGCCCGAGAGTTCACATCGACGGCGCGGTTTGGCACCTCGATGTCGGCTTATCACATCCTGGGGCTGGAGAAGGTCCCAAGGGTCCGGCTGTTCGCCGGTTAAAGTGGTACATGAGCTGGGTTCAGAACGTCGTGAGACAGTTCGGTCTGTATCCGTCGTGGGCGTTGGAGAGTTGAGGGGTGCGGACTCTAGTACGAGAGGACCGAGTCGGACGACCCGCTCGTGTCCCGGCTGTCACGCCAGTGGCAACGCCGGGTAGCGAAGGTCGGCACGGATAACCGCTGAAAGCATCTAAGTGGGAAGCCGTCCCCAAGATGAACTCTCCCTGGGACCTTGAGTCCCCTGAAGGGCCGTGGGAGACCACCACGTCGATAGGTGGGGAGTGGAAAGGCAGCAATGCCCTCCGAGCTAACCCATCCTAATCGCCCGTGCGGCTTGACTACTCCCCCTGTCTTTGGGCTTTGCCCTGACAGGGGCAGGAATACAACCGCAGAGCAATCGCACGATTTACAAACATGGATTCGCAATCCACGATCACTACCATCTCTCCGTTGTCACCTCTGTGCAGGTGCACCACGTTGAAGATCTTCGCTGGCGACTAGAGCGTAGGGGCCATACTCGTTCCCATCCCGAACACGATCGTCAAGCCCTACAGCGCCGATGGTACTCCGTCCGAGAGGACGCGGGAGAGTAGGCCGTCGCCGGCACCTCTGTAGAAAGCCCCAGTCGACTCCGGTCGGCTGGGGCTTTCTCGTGAGCCTCCACACGCGCCTCCACACGCGCATCCTCACTCGGAAGAGTCACCGAACTATGCTACCAAGTACCATACACCCTGTACCATAAGAAGGCACCGCCTGCACACCTCACGCGCCGGGTTCGTCACCCTCGTCGGCAAGCCCAACGCCGGCAAGTCCACCCTCCTCAACCGACTCGTCGGGGAGCGGCTCGCCATCGTCTCCGCGAAGCCGCAGTCCACCCGCGAGCGCGTCGTGGGGATCCTCACGGATGATGACACCCAACTCGTCTTCTTCGACACGCCCGGCTTGCTCGAGCCCCGCTACGCGCTGCACCGCGCCATGCGCCATGCGTCGCAGAAGGCCATCGCCGACGCGGACGTCATCGTCCACCTCGTGGACGCCTCGGATGACCGGCCGGACGACCTCGTCGCCCTCGCGGGACTGGAGCGCGCGCCCAATGCCCCCGTGGTGCTCGTGCTCAACAAGGCCGACCGCCTCTCGGAGGCGCAGCGCACACAGCTCGCCGCCGAGTTCCCCGACGCGCTCCTCGTCTCGGCGGAGACGGGTGACGGCCTGGACGCGCTCCTGCTCGCGGTCCGCAAGCGCCTCCCGGAGAGCCCCTTCCTCTATCCGGCCGACGACGTCTCCACCCAGCAGATGCGATTCTTTGTGGCCGAGTTCCTGCGGGAGTGCGTGTTCGAGCAGCTCGAGGAGGAAGTACCCTACGGTGTGGCTGTCGTGATAGAGGAGTACCGCGAAGGGGAGGACCCCGTGTACATTCGAGCAGTGCTCTACGTGGAGCGTGAGAGCCAGAAGCGCATTGTCATCGGAGCCGGGGGGAGCCGCATCAAGTCCATCGGACAGTCTGCCCGCGCAAAGGTCGAGCCCCTGGTCGGCGGCCCCGTGTTCCTCGACCTCTGGGCGAAAGTGCTCCCGAACTGGCGTCGGAACGCGAATGCCCTGGCGCGCCTAGGCTATCGGCTGCCGGAGGATGGGACGCGATGACGGTGCCTGCCCACGTGCGCGAGCTACTGGTCTGTCCACGGTGCCGGGATGCCCTCGCGGATGGACCGGAAGGGAGATCGCTGGAGTGCCGCGGCTGCGGCGTGCGCTACCCGGTGCGGGACGGGATTCCGGTCCTGCTCATCGATCAGGCGACACCGCTGGCCCCAGAGTTGCTCAACCCCTTGCTGCATCGTCATTTGACACCGCATCCGGTCGCCGATACGTTGCCCCGCCACCACACCCGCTGACGGCCTTGTCGCAAACGATCGCACTCCTCTTCGCGCCGGACGGTCAGCCTCTCCCGGAGAACGTCCGGCAGTGGCTCGACACGCGCAGTTTCCCGACGCGGAGTGCGACCACCCCGGACGACATCATGTCGGCGGCGCTGCGCAGCCGGCCGCGGCTTGTGCTCGTCGACGCGCGGAACCATCCGGTGGCCGCGCTCAAGATGTGCCGTCGCCTCAAGCAGGATTCCTTCACTGGGATCGTGCCGGTGGTGCTCGCGACCCGCGCCGAGGACCTGGCCTTCGCCGCCGCCTTCGACGCGGGGGCCGACGAAGTGTTGCGCGAGGGGGTCTCGGACCACGAGGTGACGCTCCGACTCGACGCGCTCCTCCGGCGCAGCGACCGCGACACGTTCGTGCATCCCTCCACGCGGCTCCCGGGCACGATCGAGATTGAGCAGGAGATCATGCGGCGCATCGACGCGCGCGCCCCCTTTGCCGTGTGCTACGCGGACCTCGACCACTTCAAGGAGTTCAACGATCGCTACAGCTACTATGACGGCGATCGCGTCATCCGGATCCTCTCGAAGATCCTGCACGACGTGGTGAAGGGCACCTGCGGCGAGGGGGGCTTCGTGGGCCACATCGGCGGCGACGACTTCATCTTCGTCATCCCGGTGGACCTCGTCTCGGAGACCTGCGCGGAGATCGTGGCGGTGTTCGATACGCTCGTGCCGTACCAGTATTCCGAACAGGACCGCCGGGCGGGATATTACTTCGGCAAGGACCGTCGCGGACAACTGCACAAGGTCCCGCTGATGACGCTCTCGATTGGCGTGGTGACCAACGAGCGTCGGCAGTTCACGCACGCGGGGCAGGTGAGCGAGCTCGCGACGGAGATGAAGAGCTACGCGAAGTCGCTGTATGGCTCGGTGTTCTCGGTGGATCGGCGCGGGGACGGTCCGGCGGGGGAAGGGCCGATCACGCCGGTGTCGCCGGCCAAGGCGATGGAGGGACGGTGAACGTCACATGCGGCGAGTGCCAGTCGGTGTTCCGCGTGGACCCAACGAAGGTCCCCGCGGGCGGCGTGCGCGCGCGGTGTTCGGTGTGTGGTGCCGTGATGCGCGTGGGCATGGAGTCCGAGGCCGGTGTCGCGGCGGCGATCGCCAATGTGGCGTCGCGAGACGCGACGCGGCGGGCGATGCTCGAGTCCGACGCCGCGGCGGCGCCGATGGGCATGGACATCGAGCCGCGCCAGCGTACGCCGGTGCCGACGCCCCAGCCGGCCCGCCTGACGCCGACACCGGCGCGCTCGGCCACGCCCGCGCGCCCCTTGACCCCCGATGGGCGGACCTCGACGCCGGCGGCACCGCCGCCCCCATCCGCCGTCGGGACTTCGGTCCCCTACAGCGTGCCGTTCGCCTCGCCACCGCCGCGCCGGAACCCGACCCCGACCTTCACGCCTGGTGTCATCTCGCGCATGCCGCGCCCGTCGGGAGAGACGCCGGTCGCTCCGTCGCAGTCGCTTGGCGAGGTGACTCCGGTGAGCTCGCCCGTCTCGCAACCCCCAGCCGTGCCTCCGGTTCGGCCGTCGAGC
>JAOUHR010000317.1 GCA_029884515.1 Gemmatimonadota bacterium | reverse complement strand
GGCTCCCCTGGTTCACCATGCCGTACGTGGAGGGCGAATCGCTCCGGTCGCGCCTCGCGCACGGGCCGCTCGCGACGGGCGAGGCGGTGAGCATCCTGCGCGACGTCGCGCGCGCGCTGGCGTTCGCGCACTCACACGGCGTGGTGCACCGCGACATCAAGCCCGACAACGTGCTGCTCTCGCAGGGGAGCGCGACCGTCACCGACTTCGGGATCGCCAAGGCGATCAGTGCGGCACGCAACGAGTCGCACGCCACGCTCACCATGGCGGGCACGTCGCTCGGCTCCCCGGCGTACATGGCGCCTGAGCAGGCCGCAGGGGATCCCAACGTGGATCACCGCGCGGACATCTACGCGTTCGGGTGCATGGCGTACGAGCTGCTCTCGGGGCGGCCGCCGTTCCAGGCGTCGTCGCCGTCCAAGCTGCTCGGCGCGCACCTGGGCGAGCAGCCCGGCGACCTGCGCGCGCTCAGCCCGGGCACGCCCATCCCGCTCTCGGCGCTGGTGATGCAGTGCCTCGCGAAGGACCCGGCCAACCGTCCGCAGCAGGCCACCGACCTGGTGCGCGTGCTCGACACCGTGACGTCGAGCGGCACCACCGCCTCGGCGCCCGCGATCCTCACCGGGCGGGTGAACATCGCGCGGGCGCTCGCGCTCTGGACCGCGGGCACGGCGATCGTCGCCGTCACCGCCTGGGCCGCGACCGTGGTGATCGGGCTCCCGGACTGGGTGCTCCCGGGGTCGATCGGCGTGATGCTCGCGGGGCTGCCGATCATCGGGTTCACGGCCTGGGTGCAGAAGGTGGCGCAGCGCGCGTACACCGCGACGCCGACCTTCACGCCCGGCGGCGGCACGACCGCGGCGCAGATGGGCACGCTGCACACCATCGCGATCGCGGCGAGCCCGCACGTGTCATGGAAGCGGACCTGGACGGGCGGGGCGATCGCCGTGGGTGGATTCGTGGTGCTGGTGGGCGGGTTCATGGTAATGCGCGCGTTCGGGATCGGGCCGGCGGGATCGTTGGTGGGCGCGGGGAAGCTCAGCGCCAACGGGCAGATCATCATCACCGACTTCAAGAGCCCGGCGGAGGACTCGACGCTCGGCCTGACGATCACCGAGGCGCTCCGCGCCGACCTGGCGCAGTCCACCTTCCTGCGCGTGATGCCGCGGCGCGCGACGGTGGACGTGATGCGGCTGATGCAGCGCAAGGAGACCGACCGCGTGGACTTCGACCTGGCGCGGGCGATCGCGAGCCGCGAGGGGATCAAGGCCGTGCTGGACGGCGACATCGTCTCGCTCGGCGGGCGCTACATCCTTTCCACGCGCCTGATCTCGTCGCAGGACGGCACGCAGCTCGCCGCGTTCAAGGAGGAGGCCGAGAGCCAGAACGACCTCATCCCGGCGATCGGGCGGCTGGGCAAGCAGCTGCGCGCGAGGGTGGGCGAGTCCCTGAAGACCGTGCGCGAGACCGGCGCGCTCGACCGCGTGACGACAGGGTCGCTGGAGGCGCTCCGCAAGTACGCGGCGGGGAACATGGTGTTCGAGCAGACGGGGGACTACCTGCAGGCCATCCCGCTGCTCGAGCAGGCGGTCGCGATCGACACGTCGTTCGCCATGGCGTGGCGCCGCCTCGCCTCCTACTACAACAACATCGGGCAGTTCGAGAAGCGCGGGGAGGCCGTCACCCGCGCGTACCGCCACTCCGACCGCCTGAGCGAGGTGGAGCGATACCTCACCGCAGCCGCGTACTTCGGCTATGGCCCGGAGGCGGACGACGCCAAGTCGCTGGCGGCGTACCAGTCCGCGCTCGCCATCGACTCCGTCAACGGCATCGCGCTCAACAATGCCGCGAACCTCCTCGGTTTCACCCCCGACATCGAGACGGCGCAGCGGTACTATCTGCGTGCGGCCGCCCAGCCCGACGCGACCCCCATCGCGATCCAGAACGCGGTCGCCCTGGCGACGTACCTCGGGCGCGACGCGCAGGCGGACAGCATCCAACGGGAGTTCCTGCGCCGGATGCCGACCAACGCGATGGCGCTGGTGCAGCCGACCCTCACGGCGGCCTCCCGCGGTGAGTACGACCGGGCCGAGGCGCTGCATCGCGACGTGCTCCCGAAGGTCTCCGGCAGCCGGACGGTCTACATGCAGCAGCTCGGTGTGGGGGCCGGCCTCGCCCTCGTCCGCGGGAAGCTGCGCGAGTCGGCGCGGATCCGCGCGCAGCAGCGCGCGCTCCAGGCCGAGTCCGGCTCGAGGTGGACTGCGCGCCTCGACGTCGGGCTCGACTCCGTCCTGACCGCCGCCTCTGTGCTCGAGGACCCACGCACGGCGCGCGCGCTCCTCGACCGTTCCGTTCGGCGCGCACCGGTCGATTCCATCGCGGCCGCCGACCGGAACTACGGGCTCTTCCTCGCGGTGGCGGCGCTGACCGGCGACACGGTGCGGGCACGGCAGTGGCATGCCGAGTCGAAGCGCGCGTGGCAGCGGGTGGGAAAGGTCGCTGCGCGCGCGTCCGCGGAGGCGCTCGAGGACGCGCTCCTCGCGCTGTCGCAGGGGCGCAACGCCGACGCGGTCGCCGCGGTGGCCGGCGTCAACCTGAGGACCGCCGGCGATCCCACCGCGATCTCGGCCGTGCGGTTCCTCGCGTTCGACCGGATGCAAAGCGCCGACTCGGCGATCGCCGCCGGCGAGGAGTACTACCGATACCCGGCCTTCGACCGGCTCGATAAGGACGCCTACTTCCGTGCGGGGATCACCCAGCGGCTGGGCGAGCTCTACGAGGCGAAGGGCGACCTCCTCAGGGCGCTCGAGAAGTACGAGGCGTTCGTGGACCTGTGGAAGGACGCCGACCCGGAGCTCCAGCCCCGCGTGCGCGACGTGCGCGCGCGGGTCGAGCGGATCCGGCAGAAGATCGGGCCGAAGGGCTAGGCCGTCCGCGCGGGCGCTACCGCCCCCCGAACGCCACCGGCAGCCAGTAGCTGATCTTCATCGAGAGGAAGTTGTCGCCGGCGCCCTGCGCCGTCTGGAACAGCTCCTTGAACCGCACGTCGGCCTGGTACGCCTCGCTGGTCCGCCGGTTCTGCTGCCACACGAGGAAGAACGTGCTTCCTTGCGCCCACTCCCAGCGCAGCACGAGGTTGGAGCGGAACGAGAGCACGTGGAAGTCGCGGTTCGCGAGCGTGAACGTCTCCAGCCCGTCCACCACGGTGCGCACCCCGGCCGAATCCTTCGTGATGGTGGTGCCGTCGGTGCCGTACGTGCGCAGGCTCGCGCTCCCCGGCGCCTCGAGCTCGCCGTGGCGGGAGTAGCGGCCGCTCGCCGCGAAGGGCTCGCCGTAGCCCTCGAGCGTGAGGTTCGGCGTGAACGTGTAGTTGACGCGGATCTTGGTGGAGATCGTCGTGCGGTCCACGAACGCGAACACGTACCGCTTGCCGTAGGTGCGCGTGCCGCCGCTGATGGTGTTCACGTATTGCCGCGGGTCGGTCCCCTGCTGCCAGGAGGGCTCGAGCGCGACGGAGAGCCGGTCGGAGGGACGGAGCGTGACCTGTGCCCCGGCGTTCTGCCTTCGCGCCCCCAACCGGTCCGTGTCGTAGCCGACGTTCACGCGCCAGAAGGTCCGCGAGCCGAAGGGGCTGTTGAGCCGGAG
>JAOUHR010000013.1 GCA_029884515.1 Gemmatimonadota bacterium | reverse complement strand
GGCGAGACGAGCGCCGTGCCGCCGCTGGCCACCACCTTGTTGGCGGCGAAGATCATCAGCAGGAAGCCGACGCCCGCGAGAAAGAGGCCGAGGGCGAACTTGGTCGGGCTCGAGAAGTCGAAGCCCCGCTTGGCGAGGCCCACCCAGAGCGCCGCGAAGACGGGCGCCAGGATGATGATGAACGCCGAATTGACGGACTGGAACCAGGTCGCGGGAATGGTGAATCCGCCCATGCCGCGGTCGGTGAAGTCCCGGGCGAAGAGGTTCAGCGACGTGGGCGCCTGCTCGAACGCGGCCCAGAAGATTGCGGCGAAGAAGAAGAGCACGATGATCACGCCCACGCGCTTCATCTCGTCCTTGGTGAGGCCGCCGGCGATGAAGATGTACGCGAAGTAGCCGAGGGCCAGCCCGACGAGCACGAACGTGAACGACTGACCGATCCGTTGGGCGTCGAGCGTCAGCGCGCCGCTCGCGGCGAGTGCGAAGACGAGCGCGACGACGCCCAGTCCGGTGGCCACGGAGATCTTCACCGTCTTCTCCTGCCTCGCCTGGACCGCGGCGTCGGGATGCCGCACCACGTCCGCGCCGATGGGCCCGAGCGTGTGCCGGGCCGAGAGCCCGAACACCACGAGGCCGAACAACATCCCGACGCCCGCGGCGCCGAATCCGTAGTGCCATCCGATCGTCTCGCCGAGCAGGCCGGTGATGATCTGGCCGAGGAACGCGCCGAGGTTGATGCCCATGTAGAAGATCGAGAAGCCGGCGTCGCGCCGGGCGCCCCCCTCGGGGTACAGCTCACCGACGATGGCCGAGATGTTCGGCTTGAGGAGCCCGGTGCCGAGCACGATCAGGACGAGGCCGAGGAAGAAGAAGATCTTCCCGACGGCGGGAGAGGCGAGGCCGGAGAGCCCGACCGAGAGGTGGCCCGACGTGATGAGCGCGGCACCGACGAAGATCGCCCGCCGGAGGCCGAGGAGCCGGTCCGCCACCCAGCCGCCCGGGAGCGATGCGAGGTACACCGACGCCGCGTAGATGCCGACGATCGACGAGGCCTGCACGCGGTCGAATCCGAAGCCGCCCTCGGTGAGGGCCGCGGCCATGAAGAGGATGAGGAGCGGGCGCAGTCCGTAGAAGGAGAAGCGCTCCCACATCTCCGTGAAGAAGAGCGTCGCGAGTCCGCGCGGATGGCCGAAGAAGCGGCGGTCGCTGACGTACGGCGTGATGTCGGTGGCCATGGACAGGTGAATGGGGTTGGACGTTCGAGGCTGGCGAGGATTCTCGCACGAATCGCCGGAATGCGATACCCCGCAGTCGGCCCGGCGACGGCGGTCAGCGGCGGGGGACACCCCGCGGGACGGCCGCGAGCAGCGCGCGCGTGTATGCCTCGGCGGGGGAGGCGAAGACCTCCGCCGTGGGCCCCGTCTCCACCACCCGCCCCTGCCGCATCACGAGCACCCGGTCGGCGATCCGCGCGACCGCTGGCACGTCGTGGGAGATGAAGAGCAGGGCGAGGCCGCGTTCGTCGCGCAGGCGCGCGAGGGTGTCGAGCAGCTGCAGGCGCGTCGGCGGGTCCACCGACGAGACGGGCTCGTCGCAGACGAGGAGGTCGGGCTCCACGGCGAGCGCGCGTGCCAGGGCGACGCGCTGGCGCTGGCCGGTGGAGAGATGGCCGGGCCGTGCGGCGGCGGCGCCGGGCGGGAGGCCGAGCGCGAGCAGCAGCGTGCGCGCCCGCTCGCGTGCCTCGGCCTCGCCGCAGAGTCCGTGGATCAGCGGCCCCTCGGCGACGAGCGCGCCGCAGCTCAGGTGCGGCGAGAGCGACGCGCCCGCGTCCTGCGGCATGTACTGCAACTGGCGCCGCAGGCGACGCATCGGTTCGCCCTCCAGCGCGGCGAGGTCGTCGCCCCTGAACCGGAGGGCCGCGGAGCGCGAGGGGACGAGCCGGAGCAGCGCGAGGGCGAGCGAGGTCTTGCCGCACCCCGACTCGCCGACGACCCCGAGCACCTCCCCCGCGTTCACGTGCAACGACACGCCCTGCACGGCCGGCACGGCGCCGATGGACCGGAGTGTGCGTCGGCGTTCGGGATAGGTGACGTGCAGGTCGCGCACATCCATGAGGGGCGCGGCAGGGGTGGCCGGGCTCCGCGCGGCGCCGGACGCGTGGCCGCCGGCTCCCGGCGTGCCGAACGGGAGCCGCGCCTCCGCCAGCCGCCGCGCGGCGACCGAGGCCGGACGCGCGAGGATCTCGCCCGTGGCGCCGTCCTCCACCACGCGCCCGGCGTCGAGCACGATCACCCGCTCGCACCGCTCGCCGACGAGGTCGAGGTCGTGCGTGATGAGCAGGAGCGCGGTGCCCGAACGCTTGCGCAATCCGTCGAGCAGGTCGAGCATGTGCGACTGCCGCACGGGGTCCAGCGCGGTGGTGGGCTCGTCGGCGATGATGAGTTCGGGGTCGAGCATGAGCGGCATCGCGAGCAGGAGACGCTGGCGCATGCCGCCGGAGAACTCGTGCGGGAACCGCTCGGCGGCTTCTCGCGCTGCCGGGATCCCCACGCGGTCGAGCATCTCGACGGCCCGTTCGCGCGCCTCGCGCGCCGACGCGCGCCGGTGCACGAGAACCGCCTCGGCGAGCTGGTCGCCCACGGTCATCGCGGGGTTGAGTGCCGTGACCGGCTCCTGGAAGACCATCGCGAGCCGCTGCCCGCGCAGGTCGCGCACGGCCTCGGCGTCGAGTGCCGCCAAGTCGCGCTCCCCGAGCCGGATGCTCCCGCCCGGCGCCAGTCGCATCGTGCGCGGCAGGAGGCGCATGAGTGCGAGGCCCAGGGTGCTCTTCCCGGCGCCGGACGGCCCGACGATCCCGACGCTGCTGCCCCGCGTGACGTCGAAGCTCACGTCGGTCAGGATCCGGGCGGCGTCCGCGCGCGCGTCGCCCGCGCCATCCGCGTGACCCGCCTGCGCCGGCCGCGCGAGCGTGACGCCGAGGCTGCGCACCTCGAGCACCGGCGTGGTCACGATGCGCCCCCGTCCGTCGCGTCGTCACCCTGCGGTGCGTCGCCCAGCCGTTCGGCCACCACGTTGGTGGTGAGCACCGTCGCGACGATCGCGAGGGTGGGGAAGAGCACCAGCCACCAGCGCCGGATCACCTCGCCCTCGGCTTCGAGGATGATGTTCCCCCAGCTCGCGTTCGGCGGCCCGACGCCGAGCCCGAGGAAGGAGAGGCCCGCCTCCAGCGGGACGGCCGCGGCCAAAGCGACGGTGGCCGCCACGCCGATGGTCGGCAGGAGGGCGGGGAGCAGGTGCACGCGCAGGAGCCGCACGGCCGGTACCCCGAGCGCGCGCGCGCCGCGCACGAACTCGCTCCCGAGCAATCGGTGCGTCTCCTGCCGCACGAGCCGCGCCGTGGTCATCCACCCCGTCGCGCCGAGCAGGAGCGCGAGGGCCAGCGGCGTGACCGAACCGAAGGCGGCGACCGCGGTGAGGAGCAGCAGGAGGCGCGGGATCGCCATCGCCGCGTCGGTGACCCGCATCAGCACGGTGTCGATCCACCGGCCGGCCAGCGCCGCGGTCGCTCCCACCGCGGTGCCGAGCGTGACCGCAACGAGCACGGCCGAGAAGGCGATGCCGAGCGAGACGCGGGCCCCGGCGAGCACGCGACTGAGCACGTCGCGCGAGAGGGGGTCGGTGCCGAACGGATGCGCCCAGGAGGGCGGAAGCAGGGCGAGCGAGACGGGGTCCGGCTGTGCGCGCGGGTCGAAGGGCGCGAGCCACGGCCCGACGAGCGCGAGGAGGCCGAGCGCGACGAGCGCGAGGAGGGGCGCGTACCGCCGCGCGCGGGAACCGAGCGGCATCAGCGCCGCCGCCGCGGATCGGCCCAGAGCACGGCGAGGTCGGCGAGCATCGTCCCCACCACCACGCAGAGGCTGCTCACCAGCACGGTGCCGACCACCAGTGGATAGTCGCGACGCAGCACCGCGTCCACCACGGCGCGTCCCATCCCCGGCCAGGCGAAGATCTTCTCCACCAGCACCGCGCCGCTCACCAGCGCGGGGAAGAGGACGCCGGCGAGCGTGAGCACCGGCACGAGCGCGTTGCGCAGCGCGTGCCGGAGGAGGATCCGCCCCTCGGGCACGCCCTTCGCGCGTGCCGCTCGCACGAACTCGGCGTCCACCACCTCGAGGATGGCCCTCCGCTGGTGACGGGCGACCACGGCGCCCACGACCAGCGTGAGCGTCAACGCGGGGAGCACCAGGTGGTAGAGCAGGTCGAGCACGCTGCGGAGGCCGCCCGGCGGGAAGTCCTGTCGCATGCCCGTCACGGGGAAGAGGCCCCAGGTGAGGGCGGGTCCCATCACGAGCAGCAGCGCGAGCACGAACTCCGGGACGCTGAGCACCACGAGCGACGCGCGACTCACCGCCCGCGTCGCCCGCGTGTCACCCCGCCAGCCCTGCCACGCCCCGACGGCCACGCCGCCGAGCCAGCCCAGCAGGAGCGCCGTGCCCATCAGCAGGAGGGTGGGCGGGAGCAGCTGCACGAGTGCCGTCGCCACCGGCTGGTTGCGCGAGAACGACCAGCCCAGTTCGCCGCGCGTGAGGGAGCGCACGTAGAGCACGAACTGCTCGGGGATCGGCCGGTCGAATCCGTACGTGCGCCGCATCCGCTCGCGCATCTCGAGCGTGACGTTCTCCTGCTCGAACGAGCTCGCGAAGGGATCGCCCGGCGCGAGCCGGATCAGGGTGAAGCAGACGGTGACGACGAGCGCGACGACGGTCGCGCCCTGGCCGAGCCGGGAGAGGAGGACGCGCCTCACGCCTCCCCGGGGTCAGGGCGTGGCAGGCGCGGCGTCCCGGGGCAACCGCTGCGCGGGGTCCACGGACCAATCGCCGAGGGTCACCCACCAGGCATCCGGCCGCCAAGGCGGGATCACGAGCCGGCGGTGCACGGCCGATGCGTTCCGGAGCTCGTAGAGCCAGATGGCGGCCGCATCGTCGTTCAACTGCTGGTAGGCACGCCGGAACTCCGCCTTGGACTTCACTGGGTCCATCTCCTTGAGCCCCGCCTCGATCGCGGCGTCGAAGGCCGCGCTGTGGTAGCTCCACACGTTCTGGGTGCCGCCGCCGGCGACCTTGTCGCTGGCCCACGAGCCACGGACTCCGCGCGGGCTGGGCGTGGTGCGCGTTCCGGCGAGCACGGCATCGAATCGGCTCGTGTTCTGCCGCGCGAGGAAGGCCTGGAAGTCGAGCCGTTCGATCGTCATCTCGACCCCCACGGCGCGGAGTTGCTCCTGCATGAGCACGGCCGCGCGCTCGCGCGAGCGGCTCGACGTGGGCGTGATCACGGCGAAGGTGAGGCGGCGGCCGGCGTGGCGGCGCACACCGTCGGCGCCGCGGTCCCGCCAGCCGAGGGAATCGAGCAGCGCCTCGGCCGCGGCGCGGTCGAAGGGGATCTGGCGGAGCGTCGAGTCGGCCGTCGACTGCGCCCTGGTGAAGGGACCCATGCTCACGTAGGCGAGCGTGTCGAAGATCGCGCGCACGATCGCGGTGCGGTCCACGGCGAGCGTGATCGCCCGGCGCAGCGACTGGTCGGCGAAGAGGACGTTGGGCTTGGCGTGGTCGCGCGCGTCGCGCTCATTGAACGCCAGGAACGCGTAGTCGAAGCCCGGAGACGTGATCACGCGCAGGTGCGGCTCGGCCGCCATCGCGGCGATCTCGGTCGGGGGCAGCGGATCCCACACGTCGGTGTCGCCGGCCTTCACGCGAGCGAGGCCGGTGGCGACCTCGGGCGTGATGGTGAAGAGCACGCGGTCGAGCTTCGGGCGTCCGCGGTAGTGGTCGGGAACGGCGGCGAGTTCGAAGCGCGCGTTGCGCTCCCAGCTCACGAACCGGAATCGTCCGCTCCCCACCGGCGCCTGCGCTGCCTCGCTCGTGCGGAGGCCGCCACTCGGGAGGCCGCCGAGGATGTGCGCGGGGAGCGGCACGATGAGCGTCGACTCGTAGAACTGTTCCGGCGACCGCGCGGCGAAGCGCATCACGACCGTCAGCGAATCCTGCGCCGTCACCGAGGCCACGTCCGCGATCGACGACATCAACGGTGATCCGTTCGCCGAGTCGCGGATGGCCTCGTAGCCGAACACCACGTCCGCCGCGCGCACGGGGACACCATCGTGCCAGCGTGCGTCGGGGTGGAGGGCGAAGGTGATGGCGAGCGAATCCGCGCTCCAGCTCCAGCTGCGGGCGAGCTGCGCTTCGAAGCCCGCATCGCCGACGGTGTTCAGGGAGGGACCGATCTCGGCGAGGCGGTCGAAGAGCAGGTCCGAGACGATCTTGCCCTGGAGCCCGTCGATCAGCGGCGCCAGGAGCGCGTCGGCGTCGGCGCCCACGCCGATCACGACCGTGCCGCCCGGGGATCCGCCGTTCGGGCGGTCGCCACAGGCCAGGGTGGTGCAGAGGATGAACGCAGCGAGTAGTCGGCGCATGGGGGGAGGGATCAGGAGGGGAAGGGTCGGCGCGGCTCGGTCAGCGGCGCCACGTCCACGCGGGCGACCGGAACGCATCCTCAAGACGCGCGAGGTCGTCGTGAAGTGACGCCATCTCGGGCGCGGCGAGCATTGCGCCGGGCGCCACGAGTCCGCCGAGGGTCGCGTGGAGTGCGGCCTGCACCTCCTGCGGGTGCACCGGACGGTCGAGTGCCTGCGCGAGCGTCGCGGCGGGCGGCGCGGCCACCAGCGGCGCGGCCTCGACCGTGTCCGAGCGCAGGCTGGCGATCACTCCCTGGTCGTCCTCGAGGAGGATCGACCCGTGCTGCAGGAGGGCGCCGTCCTCGCGGAGCTGTGCGCTGCCGACGAGCTTGCGGCCGTCCCATGAGAGCTCGCCCGGCGCCGGGGCGGCGAAGCAGGCGCTCCCCTCGGGCCGGAGCGTGCGCGCGGTGCGTGTCGCCACCGTGACCTGGATCCCGAGCGCCTCGAGCGCGGTCCGGAGCAACTGCGTGATGGCGGCATGGCTCTCGGCCAGTGAGGTGCCGCCCACCGGCGCGGTGACGCTGTACGTCACCTCGTGGTGGTGCAGCAGGGCGCGCCCTCCCGTGGGCCGTCGCACCACGTCCACGCCGTGCGCGGCGAGCCGACCGGCGTCGTAGAGGCCACGCGCCCGCTCATGCCCGCCGAGCGAGAGCGTCGGGCGCGACCAGGTGTAGGTGCGGAGCGTGGCCTCGCCGGTGCGCCGGGCGTGCGCGAGCAGTGCGGCGTCGGTCGCCATGTTCGTCGCGCCGTCGGCCGGACCGGACGCGAGGACGCGCCAGCGCGGAGCGAGGGCGCGGAGCGCGTGTTCCGCGGCGGTCGCCGTCAGCGGGTCACCGCGTAGTAGATGACGTAGAGCCAACTGAAGACCCCGTGGACCATCGCCCAGAGGATCGAGTGGTGCGCGGTGTACGAGATCACCATCGCCAGCGCGGAGCCGAAGCTCACGCCGGCACGCGTCACCTCATAGCGGGTGCTGGACATCCCTGCCTCCGATTCCGGGTGAGGGAGGGAATGTACGAGTGCGAGCACGCCCGTGTAGTTTTCGTGGCTGTCGCCCGCTGCCGCATCCCCTCAGGAGCCCGATCCGTGACCACCTCCCGTCAGCCCCAGCCCGACACCTTCGTCTCGCGCCACATCGGTCCCTCGGCCGACGAACAGCGTGAGATGCTCGCCGCGCTCGGCTACTCCTCGCTCGACGCCTTCATCGACGCCACCATCCCGGAGACGATCCGGCTCCGCCGTCCGCTCGCCCTGCCGGCCGCCCAGTCCGAGCAGGAGGCGCTGGCGGCCTTTCGCGCCGAGATGTCGGCCAACGAGGTCCGCCGCTCGTTCATCGGCATGGGCTACTACGACACGCACACGCCCGCCGTGATCCAGCGGAACATCCTCGAGAATCCGGGCTGGTACACCGCGTACACGCCCTACCAGGCGGAGATCGCGCAGGGTCGGCTCGAGGCGCTGCTCAACTACCAGACCGTCGTGAGCGACCTCACCGGCCTGCCGGTGGCGAACGCGTCGCTGCTCGACGAAGGCACGGCCGCCGCCGAGGCGGTCACGATGGTGCACGGGCTCGTCGGCGCGGACGGGCGCGACACCTTCCTCGTGGCGAAGGACTGCCATCCGCAGACCATCGAGGTGGTGACGGCGCGCGCCGAGGCGCGCGGCGTGACCGTGAAGGTGGTGGCGCCCGAGAAGATGCGCCCCGACAAGAAGACGGCGGGCGTGCTGCTCCAGTACCCGAACACCTTCGGCGCGGTGGAGGACCATCGGGCGCTCTGCGAGCGGGTGCACGCGGTGGGCGGACTCGTGATCGTCGCCACCGACCTGCTCGCGCTCACGCTCCTCGCGCCGCCGGGCGAGTGGGGCGCCGACGTGGCGGTCGGCAACTCGCAGCGCTTCGGCGTGCCGTACGGCTACGGCGGCCCGCACGCGGCGTTCTTCGCCACGCGCGACGAGCACAAGCGGCACATCGCCGGCCGGATCATCGGCGTCTCGCGCGATTCGTCCGGCAAGCCCGCGCTCCGCATGGCGCTCCAGACGCGCGAGCAGCACATCCGCCGCGAGAAGGCGACGTCGAACGTCTGCACCGCTCAGGTGCTGCTGGCCGTGATGGCGGGGATGTACGCCGTCTGGCACGGGCCGGAGGGGCTCGCGCGGATCGCCCGGCGCGTGCACCACCGTGCGGAGCTCTTCGCCGCCGGGCTGCGCGCGCTGGGCCTCACGCCGGAGCCGGGCGTGTTGTTCGACACCGTGACGGTGATCGTGAACCGCCAGCGAGGCAAGATCGTGCGCGCAGCGGGCAAGCTTGGCATCAACGTGCGGGTGATCAACACGAAGACGCTCGGCGTCTCGATGGGGGAGAACACCACCGTCGGCGACGTCGGCGACCTCCTCACCGCCTTCAACGCCGGCGCGCCGCACGGCCTGGACCTCGAGGCGCTCGCCAAGGGGATCGATGCGCGCTACGACGAGCGGTTCGCCCGCACCTCGGCGTACCTCACGCATCCGGTGTTCGCGCGCTACCACAGCGAGACCGAGATGCTGCGGTACATGCGGAAGCTCGAGTCGCGCGACCTCTCGCTCACGCACTCGATGATCCCGCTCGGCAGCTGCACCATGAAGCTGAACGCGAGCGCGGAGATGTTCCCGGTGACCTGGCGCGAGGTGGGCGGGCTGCACCCCTTCGCGCCGGTGGACCAGGCCGAGGGCTACGCGTCGATGTTCACGCGCCTCGAGAAGGCGCTGGCGGAGATCACCGGCTTCGCCGCCGTCTCGCTCCAGCCGAACGCCGGCTCGCAGGGCGAGTACGCCGGCCTGCTCGTGATCCGCGCCTACCACGCGGCGCGCGGGCAGGGGCACCGGAAGGTCTGCCTGATCCCGCAGTCGGCGCACGGTACCAACCCCGCCAGCGCGGTCATGGTGGGGATGCAGGTGGTGGTGGTGAAGACCGACGCCAACGGCAACATCGACGTGGCCGACCTGCGAGCGAAGGCCGAGGAGCACTCGGCGGATCTCGCGGCGCTGATGGTGACCTATCCGAGCACGCACGGCGTGTTCGAGGAGGGCATCAAGGACGTCTGCGCCATCATCCACGAGCACGGCGGGCAGGTGTACCTCGACGGCGCGAACATGAACGCGATGGTCGGGCTCAGCCGGCCGGGCGACATCGGCGGCGACGTCTGCCACCTGAACCTCCACAAGACCTTCTGCATCCCACACGGCGGCGGCGGTCCCGGGATGGGCCCGATCGGCGTGGCGGCGCACCTCGCTCCGTTCCTCCCGTCGCACAGTGTGGTGCCGACCGGGGGCGCACAGGGCATCGGCGCGGTCTCCGCGGCTCCCTGGGGGAGCGCGAGCATCCTCCCGATCTCGATGATGTACATCGACATGATGGGCGGCACCGGCCTCACCGAGGCGACCAAGCTCGCGATCCTGAACGCGAACTACGTGGCGCACCAGCTCCGGGGGCACTACGAGGTGCTCTACAAGGGGAAGAACGGTCGCGTGGCGCACGAGTGCATCATCGACACGCGGCCGCTCAAGGCGTCCGCCGGGGTGGAGGTGGAGGACATCGCGAAGCGCCTGATGGACTATGGCTTCCACGCGCCCACCGTGAGCTTCCCCGTGGCGGGGACCCTCATGATCGAGCCGACGGAGTCGGAGTCGAAGGCCGAGTTGGACCGCTTCTGCGAGGCGATGCTCGCGATCCGCGAGGAGGCGCGCGACATCGAGCGCGGGGTGCTCTCCCGCGAGGACAATCCGCTGCAGCACGCCCCGCACACGCTCGAGGTGGTGCTCAGCGACGACTGGTCGCGCGGCTACTCGCGCGAGCGGGCGGCATTCCCGTTGGCCTGGGTGCGGGAGCGGAAGTTCTGGCCTGCGGTGGGACGCGTGGAGAGCGCGTATGGCGACCGCAACCTCGTCTGTTCCTGCCCGCCGATCGAGGAGTACGCCTCGGTCTGACCTACTCCCCGAGGTGCTGCTTGTAGCCGGCGGCGTCGAGCAGGCCGGCGAGCGCCTTGGGGTCCACCGTGAGCTTCACCATCCAGCCGTCGCCGTACGGGTCCGTGTTCACGAGCGCCGGTTCGCCGTCGAGCTTCTTGTTGACCTCCACCACCTCGCCGGCGAGCGGGGAGAAGAGTTCCGAGACGGCCTTCACGGCCTCGATGGTGCCGAAGACGTCGTGCGCGCCGAACTTCTTGCCCACGGCGGGCATCTCGAGGTAGACGATGTCGCCGAGCTCGCCCTGCGCGTAGTCGGTGATCCCCACGAGCACGACCGCGGGGTCGGCGGTCTTCTTCACGTACTCGTGATCGGTGGTGTAGAGGAGATCCTGCGGGATGGACGACACGCGCGACTCCGTCGTGATCGGGGATGGGGGCGGCTGCTCGACGTGCCGGAAGGCTACCCGGCACGTCGGTGGGGGTCAAGCGCGCGCGGCGGCCTCGCGCACGAGCGCGGCGTGCAGCGCGGCGACCTTCGCGTCGAGGTCGGCGAGCGCGCCATCGTTCTCGATGACGTGGTGCGCGCCGCGCCGCTTCCGCTCGGCCGACATCTGCGCGGCCATCATCGCGCCGGCCTCGGCTTCGCTGAGTCCGCGGTCGCGCACGAGGCGCCGAAGGCGGACCTCGTGCGGCGCATCCACCAGCACCACGCGGTCCATCCGTGACTCGAGCCCCGTCTCGAAGAGCAGCGGGATGTCACAGACCACGAGCCGGTCGCCGCGCGCCCGCGCGTCGGCCACGTGCGCCTCGCGCAGGCGCGCGACCTCGGGATGCACGATCGCGTCGAGCGCCGCGCGCTCGCTGGCGTCCGCGAAGACGATGCGGCGGAGCGCGGCGCGGTCGAGGGATCCGTCGGCGGCGAGCACCTGCACGCCCCACCGGTCGACGATGCGCCGGAGCGCGCGGGTGCCCGGCCGCACCGCCTCGCGCGCGAGCACGTCGGCGTCGATCACCGTCACGCCAAGTGCGGCGAGGCGATCGGCGACCGCGGACTTGCCCGCGGCGATGTTGCCGGTGAGGCCGACCATGAGCATCGGCGAATCGTACGCCCACGCGTTACGCGACGCGAGGGCCGCGCGTTACCTAGAGGTATGCCAGCCCGCCGACGTCGCGCCTTCACGCTGATCGAGATCCTGATGGTGATGGCCCTCATGGGCCTCGTCGTCGGGTTCGCGGTCACGCGCGTCAGCTACTGGGGCTACCGGATGGACGCGAACGTGCGGCTCCTGCAGAACGTCGTGATCGGTGCGCAGCAGACCGCGATCACCAAGAACGTCACCGTGCAGGTGATGTTCGACGCGACCGAGGACCGCGTGCGCATCCTGCAGGACTACAACAACAACGGCATCATGGACGCGAGCGACAGCGTGCGGTACCGGCCGCTCGCGGACGGCGCGGAGTTCCAGGCGCCGCCGACGACCATCGACGGGGTGGCGCCGGCGTACATGACCGGGCCGGGCGTGGTCGCGACGGGGAATCCGCTCCAGCTCGCCATCCGGATCGAGGCGAACGGCTCGCTCTCGGGCGACGTGGTGGTGTACGTCGGGTCGCCGCGGAACCTGCCCGAGGACTTCCGCGCGATGACGATCGTGGGCGCGACGGCGCGCACCGGGTTCTGGTCGCGCGGCGGCGGTGTCTGGCGGAAGCGCGACAGCTAGCGACGCCGCCCCACGGCGTCCCCGGTGACGACTACGGGGCGACCGCCTTGAAGAACTTGCCGACCGCCCAGGCGGCGCCGCCGTTGGCGCGGATCTCCTGCGGCGTGGCGCCGAGGTAGCGCTGGCAGGTGTTGCGGAAGGCCGAGCCCGAGGGGAAGTCGAGGAGTCGCGCGACGGCGTCCGCGGCGCGCTCGGGATCCTCGAGCATCTGCGACGCGACGATCAGGCGGCCCCAGGCAAGGAGCTTCTGCGGGGGCGGGAACCCGCCCGAGTCGAGCCCGGAGAGCAGGGCGCGCTTGGAGACACCGCAGATCTCCGCGAGGCGGTGCGACGTGAGCCTCAGGTGCGCGCGGGTCACGGCGACCATCACCGCGTCGCGGACGAGCGCCGGCTGGTCGGCGAGGCGGGGGCGGATGAGCTGGGCGACGCCACGCGCGGTGGCGCGTTCGAGCACGGCCCGAAAGGCGGCGGGCGTGTCGTCCTGACCGGCCAGCAGGAGACCATCGAACCCCGCGCGACCGGCGTCGAACAGGTCACGGGCGCGGTCCGGGGTGAGGGTGACGTACGCCACCATCGTCAGGCGTTCCGCCCGCATCTTGAGCCGCCGCACCACGTCGAAGTGGCTGCTGCCGTCGGCGAAGAGGTCGATGATCGCCAGCGTCACTTCGTCGTCCTGGCAGGCGGCTTCGAGTTCGGTCCAGTCGCGGCAATGCACGAGCCGGTGTTCGCCCTGCACCGCGGCGTTCACCCGCTGGAGCGTGCGTGGATCGGGGAGCATGGTGGCGATGGCGGCCACGGGTGCCTCGATGTGATGGAGGGTACGGAGGGCACGCGTCCTGCGGCGTACCCTCAACGTAGAAGACGCGGGAGGCTCCCGAATGTCACGATGTGACAGGCGGCAGCGGCCCTGCGTCTTCCCCTTGGCTCCTCCTCCTCATCCCCGCGTCCGTAACTTCCGTCCCATATGAAAGTCCCGCGCCCCCGGGCCCGCCCCGGGATGACGATCATCGAGGTGATGTTCGCGATCGTGATCCTCTCGGGCGTGATGCTCGCCCTCTCGCGGTTCGGGCAGAGCTTCACGCGGGCGTCGCGCAACGCGGCGTACCTCACCATCGCCAGCGACCTCGCCACGGCGCGGATCGAGGCGGTGCGCGGGCATCCGGCGTACGGCACGCTCGTCGCGACCTTCGACAACACCACCGAGACGAGCGCGACGGCCGGGGCGAATCCCCCGATGACCGGATACGAGGGCTACACGCGGGTCACCCGGGCCGCGCGCACGACCAACGACAGCACCGACTTCGTGACCGTCTCCGTGACGGTGAGCTCGGCCGAGCTCGCGAAGCCCGTCGCGAAGACCACCATCATCGCCGCGTTCCCGTGATCCGGCGCGCGCGGCCCGGGTTCTCGCTCGTCGAGATCCTGGTGGCGATGGCGCTGACGCTCGCGGTCTTCGCCATCACGCTCCCCTTCGTGCGCGCCCAGACGCGGGCCCTCGGCGTGAGCGCAGGGCGGCTCGACGCGGACCAGTTGGCGCGCTACGCACAGCGCGCGGTGGACCACGACCTCCGCCTCGCCAGCGCGGTGCCTGGGCAGCCGCTCCTGGTGCTCGCGGGACCCATGGCGATCGCATTCAACGCGAACCTGCTCGCGGTGGACACGAGCGACCCCGGCGCCCGCGACATCAACGCGGCCGCCCCGACCACGCTCACCGACTCCTGGCGACTCGCGGACGCGGCGACGCTGCCGAACACGGCAAGGAACTATCCCACGCAGGACTAC
>JAOUHR010000316.1 GCA_029884515.1 Gemmatimonadota bacterium | reverse complement strand
CTCTACGGACTCACCATCTCCAACGATGGCGGCATCAAGCTGCGCAACGGTTGGCTCGCCCTCGACCAGGCGAACCAGGGACGCTTCGACAACTTCCCCGTCGACGTCGATTCGATCGGCTTCGGCAGCGGATCGTCGGGCGACGAGGTCTGGCTCGGCGTGGCGGGGCGCTTCGCGATCAACGACAACCTGCCCTCGGCGGCCGGGGCCTTCCGCGTCTTCGCCGTGCGAGAGGCGCCAGGGGCCGCGTGGAAGTTCTCACGGCTCGCCGTGGACCGGATGAAGGTGAGCTACGAGAACGCCGCCGTCGCGTTCAGCGGCGGGCTCGACTACGTGCAGAACGACTCCGTGTACGGCAACGCGTTCAAGGCGGCCGTGAAGCTGTCGGTACAGAACCAGTTCAGCGTGGATGGCAACTTCATCGCCGGCGCGACCATCGCGGCGCCCACGACTCCCGCGTTCCGCTACTGGTACGTGGACGCACGCCTGGTGCTCCCGCCGCCCGGCATCCAGCTCGGTCCGCTGCCGCTCGCGATCTGGGGCTTCGCCGGTGGTGCCTACTCGCGGATGTCGGCCAGCATCGACACGGTCACACTCAAGGCGACGTACCGACCCAACCCCGCGACCGTGTTCGGACTCAAGGCGGCGGTCTCCATCGGCACCTCCGCGAACTCCGGCTACATCTGGAACGCGGACGGCTGGCTCGAAGCCGAGATCGGCGCGGGGACGACGCTGAACTCGCTTTCGCTGCGCGCGGACAACTGGATGCTCACGGAGGTCGCGCGCCGCGAGGAGCGCATCTGGGGCAGCGTGCTCATCAACCTGCCGGTGTCGCAGCCGGTGCTGCACGCGAACGCCACGCTCAACGTGAACCTCCCGCCCGCACTGCGCGGCTCCGGTTGGGCCGAACTGCACTTCGAACCCAGTCGGTGGTACATCAACGCGGGAACATCGCAACGGCCGGACTCCCTGGTCTTCCTGCCCGCGACGCTCGACATCCCGTCGACGGCGTACTTCATGCTCGATCGCGATCGGGTGAACGCCGGCCTCGGCGTCTACCTCGATACCACGATGCGCAAGGGGAGATTCCGCGGGAGCGTCTCAGCCGGATTCGAGGCCAACGCGGAGATCCGCTACCGTCCCTTCCAAGCGACGGGGGAAGGCGAACTCTGGGGGGAGATCGTCGCGGAGGTGAACGCCTTCGACAAGTGGTACGAGATCCTGAGCGGCAGCGCGCGGGCGACCATGAACTTCCGGCTCCCCGACCCGATGGGCATCTGGGGTCGGGTGAAGCTGAAGTACCGCCTGCTCAGCGGCTCGGTGAAGGGCACGTACAAGATGAAGTACTCGTGGGGCGACACCCCGGGCGCGGGAGAATCCGATAGCGAGCAATTCACCGTCCTCGCCGGGTCGTACCCCGTCGCCGGTGATACCGCCGCCCCGTTGACCGGCATGACCTGGTACCTCGGATTGAGTGAGGGGGCAGAGTACGGCACCGACGACGGTGTCTACCGTCTGCGCCTGAGTGGAGCGCCGCAGTTCCTCCGCCGCGTGACCTCGAATGTGGTGACGCTCGATCGCACGGGACGCAGCACCACGCGTACGGCGATCTCGTGGCAGTCCATCGGCACGCCAGTCAGGGACTGGCTCGACGACCGCGGGACCCTCGTGCTCAAGGCGCCCGGTGCGGCGCTGCTCGCGCCGGCCACCAACTACCGCGCGATGGCGACGTTCGTGCTCGAGAAGCAGAACGGAACGTCCTGGACCTTGCTCGAGACCGTCAACTCATCCGTCGATTTCCGGACCTCGGGACAGGCGCCGATCCTCGCACAGCTCGTGACGTCCACTGATCCGGCTGGCACCGCGACGCCGATGTACTACGGTGGTCCGGACGCCGGCGCGGTGCGCGTCCAGTTCTCCAACACGCATCCCGACCTCGTCTCCGGTGCCGTGCGCGGTGTGCTCGTCGCCACCGGCACCGACACGGTGGCCGGCACGTGGGGCACGTCGGGATACACGCGCTCCGTCAACGCCTTGCCCTCGGACCCCACGCTCTACGCCTTCAGCCCGTCGGCCGGTGCGCTCGCCCCGAGCACGTCGTACCGGTTCGCCGTGGTGAGCATGGACTCCAGCCGCACGGAACACCGCGCGGTATCGTTCGCCACGAGCCGCTACGCGTCACTGCAGGACCACGTCGCGGCCTCCGCGCTCACCGTCACGGCCGAGCGCGGCGCGGGCCCGCTCACGCAGGCGGGAAGCTACCTGCTCGGGGCGCGGGTCGTGCTCGCGGGTCCCGAACCGATCGCGTGGAGCGATATCGACTCGATCGAAGTCACCGGCCTCGCCGGCTGGGTTGTGACACCGCGGACGCGCTGTGCCTGGGCCGGCGGCGCAACGCCCCAACTCGCGGGACCGGGAATCTCCCGCAGCAAGCTCTGTGGCGCGGATCCCGTGATCGAGAACGTCCTCGACATCGCCTTCTCCGCCCCGGCGGACGACCAGCTGCCGCCATCGTCGACCGCCACGATCACCGTGCGGCTCAACCACCGCCGCGAGGGGTGGCGCAGCTTCACGTATTCGCTTCCGTCGCTCGCGGCGGCCGCCGCCCAAGCGGCGGCAACGACGACTGCAGTCGCGCCGGCGGTCACCGTCGATGTGACCAAGGTGCGCCCGTGATCACCGTCGAACGTTCGCGCACGCGCGCCCGCAGCCTTGCAACGGCCCTCGTGGTGGCGGCCACCTGCTGCGCGGTCGTCACCATCGCGATTCCGCGACGCGCGGGCGCGCAGGAACCGGTCACCCTGCTCGCCGCCTCTGCCGAGCGCGGCGTCGTCCTGCGCTGGGCGTGGGGCGACGGCGAACGACCCATCGGCTGGCTGGTCGACCGGCGCGCCGCGGGGAGCGGATGGCTGCGCCTCACGCCGCAACCCGTGACGCGCGTGCGGGATCGCGCGGTCGCCCGCGCGCGGCTCGGCGAGCGCTTCGCGCGTTTCGAGGGGATCCTCTTCTCCGACGATCCTCGGGCCGAGCTCGCGGATCCGGAGTCGTATCGGTCACTCCAGCTGCTCTCCGCGGATGTCGATCCCGACGTCGCGCGGCTCCTTGGCCTCCGATACGACGACTCGAGCGCCACCACCGGCGTGCGCTACGAATACCGACTGGTGGTGCTCGTCGGCGGTGCGGAACGCGTCGCAGCCACGAGCGGCATGGTGGAGGCCGGCCGCTACACGCCGCCGGCGGCGCCGGACTCGCTCCGTGTCGCGCAGGGCCGCCGCGGCCTCTCCCTCCGGTGGAGTCCGCGGGGCGCCTTCACCGCGTATCACGTCTACCGCGGCACGCGCGCCGACGGGCGCGACGCCACCCGTCTCAACGCCACGCCGGTCGTCGTCTTCCTCAACGACGATGGCGTGCCCACGGAGGCCGCGGCGACCTTCTTCACCGACACCACCGTCCGCGCCGACACGGCCTACTACCAGGTGGCGGGCATCGACGCGTTCGGTCGCGTGAGCCGGCGCTCGCCTGCGCTGGCTGGCATCGTGCGGGACCTCATGGCGCCAGGCGCGCCGACGGTGCATCAGGCGCGCGTCGCGGCTGATACGGTCCTGCTCACGTGGGATGCGCCCTCCGACGCAGACCTCGCGGGCTTCCAGG
>JAOUHR010000315.1 GCA_029884515.1 Gemmatimonadota bacterium | reverse complement strand
GAACACGAGCGCCGTGAGTGCGCCGAAGAACCGATGCGTGTGGGGCCCCGGGGGAGGTGCGCTCCGCTCGCGCGACTCGAGCAGGCCCGCGGCCGTCCAGACCGTGATCGCGTAGATCGCGAGGGCCACCACGAGGTGTGCGGCGAGCCGGTACTGGCTCACCTCCGTGCGGACGCTGAGCCCGCTGCGCACCATCCACCAGCCCATCGCGCCCTGCAATGCCAGGAGGCCGAGCAAACCGACGAGGACGGGCCGCGTGCGCGGCGGGATCCGGCCACGGACGGCGAACCAGAGGAGCGGGACGAGGAACGCCGCGCCGACGAGTCGCGCGATGATCCGGTGCACGAACTCCCAGAGGTAGATCGCCTTGAACTCGCCGATGGTCATGCCGGCGTTGAGGCGTTCGTATTGCGGGATGCGCCGGTACTTGGCGAACTCCTCCTGCCACTGCGCCTCGGTGAGGGGTGGCACCACGCCGGTCACCGGCTTCCACTCGGTGATGGAGAGGCCGCTCTCGGTGAGCCGCGTGGCACCGCCCACGATGACGACGAGGAAGACCAGGAAGGCGAAGCCCGCGAGCCAGAGCCCGAGCGCGCGGTTCATGGCGATGGCGGGGCCTGCACCGCGAGCAGGCGGCGCGACTCGGCGTCGTAGGTGACGAGGACCACCTCGCGCGGAGCCAGCGTCACGCGCGCGCGGAGTTCCAGCCGGGGCGGGACCTCCCCCGCCTGACGGCGCAGGCGCATCGGGTCCTCGGCGGCGCGCGCCTCGTCGGCCGCGTCCGGTGCTGCCGATCCGCGCGGCGGCACCGAATCGACGCGGACGAGCAGGACCTCGATCTCCGACGGCCCGCGGGGGATCGCCACCTCGTGGAACACGTAGAGCTGGCGGTCGCTGCGCAGGCCGCCGCCGCGCAGCAGGTCCGCGCTGATCACCTGGCCGTCGCGCCGGACCTCGAGGTGGTAGTGCGCGGTGCGCCCCTCGCACGCCGTCTCCTGCCGCATGTGCGCGGGCAGCGCGAGGCGCTCGGAGTCGGGAAGGGTGCGGCAGATCTCGATCCGCTCCGGGCGCGCGCTGAACGCGACCCGCACCACCGCGCGCGTGCCGGGATCGAGCGCGACCGGCACTTGCGAGCCGTGCACGATGCCCACCATCGCCGCGAGCGCGAGGGTGCCTCCGCCGACCGTCGCCCGCCAACTCTGGGAGGCGCTCACGACTGCTCCTCGGCCGCGACCGGTTCGCACTCGGCCCCCACCTCGCCCGGGTCAGCGCCGCCGGCGCCGAGCGGTCGCGTGTCGTCCACGAAGCCGCGATACGCCGCCAGCACCTCCGTCGCCTCGCTGGCGTTCGCGTACGTGACGCGCACGCGCCGCCGGTCCACGCGCGCCTGCAACTCGGCCTCGCGGTCATGGTACACGCGCGCGAGCAGCCAGCGCGGTCCCTCCCGGTTCCAGCAGTCGCGCGGCGGGCACGCCACCACGAGCACGCCGGCGGCCCCACCGCGCACGCAGAGTTCGATGATCGAGGTGTGGAGGTTCCCGGCGCAATCCACGGGCAGCACCGCCGCCCCCTCCGCGGCAATGGCGTCGCCCCATCGTTCGGCGCCGCGGTCGCAGCAGATGACGACGTGCTCGCCGGAGCGACGGGCCGGGTCGTCCAGGAAGGCGCGCGCGGCGGAGAGCTGGTCACGTCCGGTGCGACCGGGCGGGCCGACCCCCATGGGCGCGCAGGAGCCGGCGCAGATGCCGCAGCTCACGCACCGGGCGGGATCGACCCGCGCGACCAGCTCCGAGCGTCCCCCGGGCGGGCGCGTGACCATCGTGATCGCCTCGAAGGGGCAATCGGCCGCGCACTGCTCGCAGCCGACGCAGAGGTCCTCGTCCACCGTCGAGGGAGGCGGTGCCGCCGCGCGCCGCCGCGTCACGAGGGGCACCGAGAGCAGGGCCAGCGCGCTCCCGATCATCAGCAGGAGCGCCGGGCCCGGACGCAACCAGCGCGTGAACGGGAGCCAGAACGCATAGAACAGGTCGAGCCGCACCATCGCTGGCGCGTGGAACGGACTCGCCTCCGGCAGCATCCCGATCGGCAGGGCGAGCGAGATCAGGACGAGTCCGCCGACGAGGCCGTAGAGCAACGGCTTCGGTGGCAGCAGCGCGGGGCGCGCCACCCGCGAGAGATGCAGCCAGAACCCGATCCCCATCGCGAGCGGGATGCCGATGTGCGCGAAGAGGTTCAGGAAGAAGAAGGCGGGCGGCAGCGGCCGCTCGCCAGTGAAGGCGCGACTCGTCGGCTCGGAGAGGATGGGAAGCGCGTCGAGCATCCGCGCACCCTCGCGCGCGAGCGACTGGCCGAAGGTGTCCCACACCATCACGTACCCGGTCCACCCGCAGGCGAGGATGAGCCCCAGCAGCACAACGCCGGAGACCCAGGCGAGGGCGCGTGGCCCCCAGCTCCGCCCCTGCGCGAACATCCGGAAGGCGTGCACGAGGGTCGCGAGCACGGCCGCGTCGCTCGCATAGCGGTGCACGCCGCGCATCCAGTTGCCCACCCAGCGGTCGCCCGTGATGCGTGCCACCGAGTCGTAGGGCGCCCCCACCCGGTAGAAGAGCACCAGCCAGAGGCCCGTGAGGAGCATCAGGAGGAAGCAGGCGACGACGATCGTGCCGCTCTGGTAGAGCGGATTGGCGCGCCACCCGTAGAGCCGGTTCGCGCCGGCGTCGAACGAGGCGAGGAACCGGAAGGCCGCGCGCTCGGCGGGCCTGCGGTCGGCGGCGTTCACGGGTGCACGGGGGGCATGTCGGAGGAAGGTAGCCCCGCCGGTGTGGAAGGCACCGTCAGGGGCGCCCCGGCATGCCGTCAGGAAAAGCCGTATGGCACATGCACCTTTAACATCGTAAGGTGGCCGTGTCCCGGTGTCCCCCCCGACGTGAACGCGGAGTTCCCATGCCCGATCCGGTCCCGCACCAAGGTGCCCCGCAGGACGTGCCCCTCGGCCAGCGGCTCTTCGACAACGTGTTCCTCCTCCTCGCCCTCGGTCTCCTCGTGGTGTTCGTGCTCTACACCGGCTGGGGACTGTGGGAGATCCTGACGTTGCCCCCGGCAACCCTCCCCTGAAGGCCATGCACATCGACACGCACACGGGACTCGAGTCCCCCAAGGGCATCTGGTGGAAGCCCGCGCACAAGACGGAGAAGGTCTGGGTCGGGATCGCGTTCGCCTGGTGCATGGTGCTCTTCGCCATGATGCCGCTCTGGCACTGGAAGGGCGGGCAGAACCCGTCCGGCATCCGGCGGCGCGTGGAGCCGGCGGCCTTCTTCGCCCGCACCCAGGAATTCATCCGGGAGTACCAGGTGGGTGATGACCGCGGCATGCCGATCGTCGCGCCGCCGCCCGGCTCCGACATCTACCTCACGGCGATGAGCTTCCAGTGGACGCCCATCCTCAAGCTGCAGAAGGGGGCGGAGTACATCCTGCACCTCTCGGCGCTGGACGTGAACCACGGATTCTCGCTCTACCCGATCAACGTGAACTTCCAGGTGGTGCCGGGCTACGACTACGGCCTGCGGGTCACCCCCAACTCCTCCGGAGACTTCCGTATCATCTGCAATGAGTTCTGCGGGATCGGGCACCACACGATGGTGGGGCGCGTGATCGT
>JAOUHR010000314.1 GCA_029884515.1 Gemmatimonadota bacterium | reverse complement strand
GATGTCTCGCTCGATGTCGTCGGCGACGGGGAGGACGCGGCCCCCCTGCACGCACTCGCCGAACACCTCGGCGTCGCCGGCCGCGTGCACTGGCGTGGCCAGCTGCCGCGTTCCGAGATCCCCGACGTGTACCGGCGCGCGCAGGCGCTCGTGATCCCGTCGCGGGACGAGGGGCTCGGCCTGGTCGCCGTCGAATCGCAGCTCGCCCGCACGCCGGTGATCGCCTACCGCTCGGGGGGACTGCCCGACGTGGTGAGCCCAGAGTGGGGCGGAACGCTCGTCCCCGCGGGCGACACGCGGGCCCTCGCCGATGCCATGCGCAACCTGGCTGCCGACCCCGAGGCCGCGGCAGAACACGGCTCCACCGCGCGCGCCCTGATGCTCGACCGGTTCTCGCCGAGCGCCGTGGCCGCGACCTATCTGGAGATCTACCGCGGGGTGCTCGTCGGTGGGTGACCGCGCCAAGGTCCTCCGGATCGTCCAGGCGGCGTTCGTGGTTGCCGTGCTCTGGTTCGCGGCGTCGCTCCTCGCCACGCAGTGGGCGGCGGTCGGCGCACTGCGGGCGACGCTCCATCCCGCCTGGTCCCGCATCCTCCTCTCCGGCCTGATCGTGTTCGTGAGTTACGCCGTGCTCATCGCGACCTGGCGCGCGACCGTCGAGGCGTGGGGTGAACGGATCGGCATCGCCGACGCGTCGCGCATCTGGTTCGTCTCCAACCTCGGCAGGTACGTGCCGGGGAAGGTGTGGCAGATCGGCGCGATGGGCGTGATGGCGCAGCGCGTGGGCGTCTCGCCCGCGGCAGCCGTCGGATCGGCACTCGTGGTCTCGCTCGTGCACGTGCTCGTGGGATTCGCCGTGGTCGCGGCGACGGGCAGGGAGTTGCTCACCGGGGTCGCGACGGCAGGCACCCTGCTGCCGCTGGTCCTCGCGGTGCTCGCGGCGGCGGTCGTCGGGGCACCGTGGCTCCTCCCGCCCGCGTTGCGCGTCCTCTCGCGGGTCACCGGGCGGGACGTCGTGATGCCGCCGCTGCCGCCGCGCGCGATCTGGATCGCCGCCGTTGGGAGCGCCACCGCCTGGCTCCTCTTCGGCCTTGCCTTCCGTGAGCTCGCGGGCGCCCTCCTCGGCGCCACGACTGGAGATGCCGCGGCGTACGTCGCAGTTTTCACCCTGTCCTATCTGCTCGGCTTCGTGGCGCTCTTCGCGCCGGGAGGCATCGGGGTGCGGGAGCTGTCGATGGCGGCGCTGCTCGTGAGCGCGTCGCTCGCGACGGCGCCCGAAGCGGCGCTGCTCGTGGTCGCGTCCCGGCTCTGGCTCACCATCCTCGAGGTCCTCCCGGGCGCCCTCTTCCTCGCCTGGTCGCCCCGCCGTCCCGCGCCCATCCCCTGACATGATCCTGACCCCGTCGCTCGCGCAGCCCGACGCGCCCCGATTCGCCTTCGCCTGGGCGAGTCTCGTCTGCGTGCTCGCGGCGCTCACGCTCGCGCACCCGGCGTTGAGCGGCGGCTTCCTCGTGGCGCCCGTCAGCGACCAGTACATCGCGGGGTATGCGTTCCGCGAGTTCGCCGCCGCATCGCTGCGCGCCGGAAATGGCTTCCCGCTCTGGAACCCCTACCTGATGGGGGGGATGCCGTACGTCGCGGCGATGCACGGCGACATCTTCTATCCGACCTTCCTGCTGCGCCTGGTGCTGCCCACGGACGCGGCGATGACCTGGGGCATGATCCTGCACCTGATGCTCGCGGGCGTCGCCGGGTACGCCTTCCTGCGCGCGCTGCGCATCGGCTTCCACGCCGCGCTCCTCGGCGGGCTCGCCTACATGATGAGCGGGCAGGTGGCCTCGCTCGTCTCGCCCGGGCACGACGGCAAGCTGTTCGTCTCGGCGCTCTTCCCCCTCACGCTGCTCGTGCTCACGTGGGGCATCCGCGACGGGAAGCGGTGGGCCTGGGGGCTGCTGGCGCTCGTGGTGGGACTCGGCGTGCTCTCGCCGCACCCGCAACTGCTGCAATACCTGCTGCTCGGCAGCGGCGCCTGGGCCCTGATGCTCGCCCTTGGAGGCACCGGGGACGACGCGCTCACGCGTACGCAGGCCCTCCAACGCCTTGGCTTCGCGATGGGCGCCGTGCTGCTCGGCGCCGCCATCGGCGCAATCCAGTACCTTCCGGTGCGGGAGTACGTGGCCTGGTCACCGCGCGTGGGCGGTCGCGACTACGAGTACGCGACCAGCTTCTCGATGCCGATCGAGGAGTTGATCAACACCTACCTCCCGCAGTTCAGTGGGATCCTCTCGGAGTACTGGGGCCGGAACGGCATCCACCTGCATTCGGAGTACCTCGGGGCAGGGGTCCTCGCGCTCGCCGCCGCCGGCCTCGGTGCACTTGGCGTGGCCCTTCGGCGTCGCCTCGTCCTGTTCTGGACCGGCGTGCTCGTCGTCTCGCTCCTCTGGGCCCTGGGCGGCAACACACCGTTTTATCATCTGGTGTACGCGATCGTGCCGGGCTCGAAATTCTTCCGTGCGCCGAGCACGATCTACTTCATCACGACCTTCGCCGTATCGGTGCTCGCGGCGATGGGCGCCGAGCGGGCGCTGGCGGGCCAGGTCTCGCGTCGCCTGCTCGTGGGCGCGCTCGCCCTCGGGGGCGGGGTGGCGCTGCTGGCGAGCGTCGGCCTGTTCGAGGCGCTCGCCGTGAACGTCTCGGTGATCACCCAACTCTCAGGGAACATCGCGACGAATGCGTCCGCGGTCATCGTCGGCGCGTGGCGCTCCCTCCTCTTCCTTGGCGCGACCGTCGCGGTAGTGTACGCGATCAACGTGCGCCGGATCGTGCCGGCGCTCGGCGGATGGCTGCTCGCGGCACTCGTGGTCGCCGATCTCTGGAGCGTGGAGCGCCTCTACTTCAACTTCTCGCCGCCCGCGGCCGAGATCTATGCGACGGACGCCGCGATCGCGCACATCCGGGCGGACTCCCAGCCCGTACGGGTGATCGCCGCGGCGTTCGGTGAGGGAGCGGCCTACCATGACCCCTTCCTCGACGGCGATGCCCTCATGTCGCACGACGTGCGGTCGGTCCTGGGGTATCATGGGAACGAGATTCGCTACTGGCAGGGCTTGGCCGGGAAGGCCTCGCGCTACGACCAGCTGTTCAATCCCGCGTTCTGGGGATTGGCGAACGTGAAGTACTTCTACACGAACGTGGACTCGCTCCCGTTCGGCGACGCGCGGCGCGTGGTGGGCCCGGTGCGCAACGCTGCCGGCACGATGGTCTCGCTCTTCGAGCTGCCCGAGCCGCACCCGTATGCGTGGGTGGTGCCCGTCATCGCGAAGTATCCGGACGCCGCGGTGAGCGAAGCCGTGCGCGCGCCGAACTTCCCGTACAGGAGCGTCGCGCTCATCGACACGGCGTCGACCACTCCCGCCGTCGCGCTCACGGCGATCCCGGCGCCGCTGGCCATCACCACGCGAGTGACCGACTACGGGCCCGGCCATGCGACGATCGAGCTCAGCGATCCCGCACCCGCCGGCTCCGCGCTCATCGCCTCGGAGAGCTTCTATCCCGGCTGGACGGCGACGGTGGATGGCCAGCCTGCCAAGGCCGAACGGGCCGACCTCGCCCTGATCGGCGTCGCGCTGCCCGCGGGCGCCCGCCGCGTGGAGCTTCGGTTCGACTCACCGA
>JAOUHR010000313.1 GCA_029884515.1 Gemmatimonadota bacterium | reverse complement strand
GGACTAGACCGTCTGCTTCGGCGTCGCCCATGATGCCGCAACCCGGCCAGCCACACGGGGTTGCCATATGCACAATGCAGCCCAGGCAGCTGCGCCACGAATTAGGCAGTTCTGCCTCATTCGGCCCCGATGCGCCCGGAGAACGCCCGCAGAGCCTAATCCGGACGGCCGTGCGGTCCCACCACGGCCCGCACCAGCGCGCCCGCACTCGCCGCGAGCAAGCCCGCGAACGCGAGCGTCAATGCCACCAGCGCCGCCGGACCCAGCTGCATCGCCGCCCCCACCACGCGCAATACCGCCCCCACGTTCGCGGTGGCCGCGGAGATCAGGAGGAGCAGCGCCCACGCGGCCATCGCGGCAAGGCCCGCGAGGAGGGGAGCCGCCGCATCCTCGCGCCGGACGAAGGCCCACGCGGCACCCACGATGGGCACGGTCCACCACGCGGCCATCCACGTCGCGAGCGCCATCGCCACGACGCCGGCCACGAACCACACGCTGCGCTGCATCTCAGGGCTCCGGCGTGAAGGTGAGCACACTCGCGAGCGCGCTGCCGGTGAGCTCCGCGGCGGTGTGCGGGATCCGCAGCGGCGCGAGCTCGCCCTTCTCCCAGAGCGGGAGCCGGTCGGCGTACCGCGAACTCACGGGGTTCCCGGACTGGCCGCCGGGATACGTCCCCGAGGCCTGGATCGCGTCGCCGAGCTCCACGACGAACCGCCAGCTGGCCCCGTGGATGCCACGGCCGTCGCTCGGGCTCAACGTCCCGGGGCCCGACTGCATCGGGATCCCCTCGCGCCCGAACCCGGGGAGCGCCAGCAGGTGGCGGATGTTCGCGACGCGCTGCGCGCCCCAGCGCCACGCCCCGGGATCGTTGCCGAGCCGCATCCGCGTGGCGGTCCACGCCTCGCGGAGGCTCGCCACGAGGATCGCGTCGCGGTCCTCGCGCGTGTCCGGCGTGCCGCGATCGTCCCACCACGCGGACTGCGGGTCGTCGAAGAGGCGCACGAGCATCATCCCGTTCGGCGTGGCCACGCGCCGGTTCTCGCCGGGGAGCACGAACTCGTCCCAGGTGCGACGCGTGAGCTCGGCGAGGAGGGCATCGTAGAGCACGGCGCCGCGGCTCTCGATGTCGAACTTGCGGTCCCACGCGTCGAGGAAGGCCATCGCCGCCCGCGTCTCCGTGCCCGCCGTGGTGCTGTCGACCGTGGCCCGCGCCGTCACGGCGGCGCGCACGGCGCTCACCACGAGGTCGGTGAGCGCGCTCCGCGGGTCGGTCTGCGCGAGCCGCATCTTCTCGGGCGTCATCCCCGCGTCGGCGCGCAGGATCTGGTTGATCCGCATCGCGCGCCAGGGCGTGGGCCAGTCCCAGCCGAGGTAGCGCGGCTGCACGGCCGGATCGATCGGCTGCTGGTTGTCGCTGGCGAGGTAGCCCTGCGCCGGGTCCATCGCCTGCGGGTACTCCGTCACCTTCCACTCGCCGGTCCAGTCGCTCGCGCTGGTGGAGCCGTCGAAGAGGTGGTTCCCGCGCCCGTCGCCGGGACGGAGGGGATAGCGCCCCGTGCTCCGGATGCCGATGTGCCCGCCCCGGTCGGCGACGAGGAAGTTCTGCGCCGGCGCGCGATAGCGCTCCATCGCGCGGTACCACTCCTCCGCCGACCTGGCGCGGATCGCCTCGCGGAACGCCCCGGCCTCGTCCGACATCTCGAGCGAGGTCCACCGCATCGAGAGCCAGCCGAGCGCGGTCCGGGTGAGGGGACCGCGATGCGTGCGGCGCAGCGTGTCGGTCGCGAGCAGCGCGCCGCGCGGCCCGCGGTACTCCTCCACCGTCGTGGTGATCGCCTTCCACGCGCCGTCGAGTCGGTACCGCGCCGGCGCGAGCGTGTCGTCCACCGTCTCGCGGTAGAAATCCATCACGTCGGCGGTGGTGTTGGTCGCCGTCCAGGCCACGTCGCGGTTGAAGCCGATGGGGACGATGGGCGAGAGGGGGAGGGAGACCCCGTACATGTCGATCCCGCCCGCCACCACCACGTGGACCTCGTACCAGATGCTCGGCAGCGTGAGCTGCAGGTGCGGGTCGCCGGAGAGGAGCGCGTGACCGTTCGCGGAGCGCGCCGGGGCGACGGCCCAGTTGTTGCTCCCGACCACGGCGTCGCCGCGCGTGAGGGCTCGCGAGGGGCCGAGCAAGGAGAGGGCGACATCCGGTGCGCCGGGATCACCGCCGCCCGCCAGCTGATCCGCCGCATCCCGGAACCGTCGCGCCTCCGCGATCGCCTTGGCATCCGGCAGGCGCGGGGCGGGGAACCGCACCGCCGCGTACCGCGGACCCGTGCGCCCCGCCACGGGCTGGATCGGCTCCTGGATGGGCGCGTCCACGGGGAAGAGCGCCTCGGTCGCGGCCGTGCCGACGAGCTCCTCCACCCCGCCGCGCGTGAGTTCCTCGTCCTGGTACGAGAGCGTGAGCGCCATCGCACCGAGCAGGTAGTAGGTGTCCTGCGGCTGGAATACGCGCGGCCGCTTGCCGAGGAGGTGGTACTCGGCGGGCACGTCCTCATCGCGCATGGCGCGCACGAAGTCGTTCACGCCTTCCATGTACGCGGTGATGATCCGCCGCGACGGGTCGCCGGGCGCGAGGGCGGCCCACCGGGCCTCCGCGGCGGCGGCCAGGCCGCGCTGGCGCGCGGCGCGGTCGAGCGGGAGTGCGCGCGCGCCCACGAACTCGGCGAGCGTGCCCGCCACGGAACGCTGCGTGAGCTCCATCTGGAAGAGGCGGTCTCGCGCGTGCACCCAGCCGAGCGCGCGGAAGGCGTCGAGGTCGCTGGCGGCGAAGATGTGCGGCACGCCGCGGTCGTCGTAGCGCACCTCCACCCGGGCACCGAGCCCCTCGAGCGCGACCTGCTGCTCACGTGGCAGCTCGGCGCTCCGGGCGACGGACCAGATGCCGCGCACGGGGTCGAGGAGATTTCCGAGGGGCGGGACGCCGGCGACGGGGTTGAAGCCGACGTAGAGCGCGCCGGCGAGGGAGAGGGCGGCGATGGTGCCGGTGGCGGCGCGGGGGATTCTCAGCACTGCAGAGGTGAGGTGGGAGATGGGAGAAGGGAGGAACCGCGACCGCGCTCAGGGACGGATCCGCGAGGGACGAATCCCATCGCGCGTCGTCATCGTACGTGACACAGGGGGCGTCCGCCCTTGGGGACACTCGCGCGGATGGCGAATCCTCAGGGGCTTGCAGGGCAACAACTTACGCGCGCGGGGTAGAATGGTGCAAACCCTGCTTCATATGAAGGACAGTTGAAGGGCCGCGCGCCACGCTCGCACGGACCGCCGCTCCGATCCACACCCTCCTCTCCGGGAGCCCACATGATCCGCAGCCGCAGCATCCTCGCCCTCGCCGTCGCCGCCCTCGCCGTCTCGGCGTGCGGCCTCAAGCGCGTCTCGCGCGTGGACCCGAACTCCGTCACCGACCTCTCGGGGAGATGGAACGACACCGATTCGCGGCTCGTCGCGAACGAGCTGATCGGCCAGTCGCTCAGCGCGCAGTGGTCGCGCGACTGGGCCGCGGCGCACGGCGGCAACCCGCCGACGGTGATCGTCGGGGACTTCCGCAACCGGACGATGGAGCACATCGCCATCGGCACCTTCGTGCGCGACCTCGAGCGCGCCTACGTGCAGAGCGGGACGGTGCGCGTGGTGGCGAG
>JAOUHR010000312.1 GCA_029884515.1 Gemmatimonadota bacterium | reverse complement strand
CGGAACGGGACTGGACCGTCGAGGTGCACAAGGTGCTGGCGACCCTCCCCGTGGAGCAGAAGGAGGCCTTCCTGCTCCGGCACGTGGAGGACATGGCGTACGAGGACATCAGCGCGGTGACCGGGGTCGGTCTGAGCGCGTTGCGGATGCGGGTGAAACGGGCGTGCGACGCGCTGCGAGCGCGCCTAACCGAGGTGATGGACGATGAGTGATGAGCAGGATCTGATGATCGAACGGGTGCGGACCACGCTGCGCGAGTCGCCGGATGCGGCGACCGACGCGCGCGCGGTCGCGCGGGTGTTGGCGACGGTGTGGGCATCGCCGCGTCCATCGTTCTGGCGTCGCTGTCTCGACGCCTGGCGGATGCCGGCGGTATCCGGGCTGGGTGCGGCGGCGGTGGCGGGACTCGCGTTGCTGGCGGGCTTTGTCACGCGCGGCAGCGTGGACGAGCGCGCGCCGCAGGCGCCGATGACGGCGTCGGGCGCGGCGACGGGCGAGCACGCGGTGCCGTCGGGCACGCCGCAGGCCGTGCAGTACGCCGCGGCCGCGGGTGAGGGCGCGATGGTGCCGACGCAGTTCGTGCTCGACGAGCCGGCGGCGAAGAGCGTGGCGTTGGTGGGCGACTTCAACGACTGGAAGCCCGAGGCGACGCCGCTCACGCGGCTCGAGACGGGCGTCTGGACGGTGACGACGCCACTCCCGCCGGGCCGGCACGTGTACGCCTTCATGATCGACGGTACATTGGTGATGGCCGATCCCCGCGCGCCGAAATCCGGCGATGCGGACTACGGCCGTGAGGGTTCCGTCGTGATGGTCTTCGCCCGATGAACAGGTATCGAGTCCACTCGCTCGTCGCGCTCGGTCTGGTGCTCGCCAGCGCGTCCGTGACCCCTGCGTTCGCGCAGGGGACCGCGGTGCTGCCCATCAGTGATGCGAAGGCACGCCTGGCCGTCGAGCGCGAGATCGCGTCGGCGGCGGCGAAGGGGTTGCCGGTGCAGCCGCTCGTCGCGAAGGCGATGGAAGGTGTCACGAAGCAGGCCACCGGGGAGCGCATCCGGGTGGCCGTCGCTTCGCAGGCGAAGCGCCTCGAGCAGGCGCGAACCCTTCTGGCTCCCTCACCGTCGGTCGCGGAGTTGACGTCGGGCGCGGATGCGCTCGCCGTCGGCGTGCCCGCGCCGATGCTCAAGCAGATCCGTGCGGCCTGGCCCGCTCCGCAGTCGGTGGTGATGCCACTCGACGTGATGACGGAACTGGTGGCGCGCGGCGTCCCGGCGAAGCACGCGCTCGAGCAGATCACCGCCCTCATGCAGCGGGGGGCCACTCCCTCGCAGATCGCGTCGCTCGGGGCGTCGGTGCAGTCCGACGTGGCGGCGGGGCTGGCGCCAGATGCGGCGCTCGAGGTCCGGGCTCGCGGCGTGATGTCGCTCCTTCCGTCCCCCGCAGCCGCGGCCGCTCTCGCTCCCAGCGGCCGGAGGCCCTAGTGGTGACGTGATCCGGCGCGCAGCCTTGGGGCTGCTGGCGCTCGCCACCGCGCGCACCGCGGTCGCGCAAGCGCCGCCGGAAGTGCGCCTGGAAGCCGGATACGCCAGTGTCCGGCAGGCGGGCATCGACACCAAGACCGATGCCGCGCTCGTCGCGGTCTTCTGGCGACGCCCCAGCGACCGCTGGACCTTCCTCACCAGCGGCAACCTGACCTACTCGCGGGATTCCCTCGCCGCGGCGCAAGGCGTCGCGGCGTTCGCCTTGCCATGGACGGGGCGCGAGTACCTCCGCACCGACGTGGGCGCCGCCGGCGCCACGTTCTCGCTCCGCAGCGCGGGCCGCGGCGGCAACGGCAACGCCTTCGTGCGCCAGCACTACGTGCGGAACCACGGTGGGGCCTGGCTCGGCCTGGCTGGCGGCACCACGCGTCGCGACGGGAACCGCAGCAGTTCGCTCGCCGGCGACGTCGGCGCCTGGGGTCGCTGGCATTTCGTGTACGCGAGCCTCTCCTTCTCGCGTCAGGCCTCCAACGACTTCCCCCTGCTCGTGACGGCTGGCGTCCCGGTGTCGCCATTCGCGCGGACGTTCGAACTCGAGGACGCCCAGCTCGTGCTGCAGGCCCGCGGCGGGCCGCACGAGGTCGCCGTCTCCTGGACCAACCGGCGCGCAGTGGCCGGCGCCGAGTCGCGAGCCAACGCGGTCTCCGCCAGCGGGGTGCTGCAGCTCACGGAGCGCGTCGCGCTCACGGCGAGCGCCGGCCGGCAGTTCGCTGACGCACTCCGCGGGCTCCCGCAGGCCGACATCGCGACCGCCTCGTTCCGCGTGAGCCTCGGCCCCCGCCTGCTCCCCGTGATGCAGCGCTCGGTGATCGCGCGCGCCGAGGTGGAGAAGTCGCCCGCTGGCGGGGGCGAACTGGTGGTGCATGTCTTCTCGATCGAGTCGCAGCTGGTGGAGGTCGCGGGGGACTTCTCGGAATGGCAGCCGCTGCCGCTGGAGCGCGACGGCAGCTACTGGGTGGCCCGCGTGCGTTTGGCGCCCGGCAAGTACCGCGTGGGCGTGCGGGTGAACCACGGCGAGTGGCGCGCCCCCCGCAACCTGGCCCGCGTCCGGGACGACTTCGGGGGCGAATCGGGCCTGATCGTGGTACCTTAGCCGGGACACTCGAGGCCCTGCGCAGGAACCCTTGGGGCTTCGTGAGGGACCCCAGCTCCGGAGATCCACGTGCCCATCACGTCGCGTCGCCACTTCCTTGCCGGCCTCGCTGGGGCCGGTGCGGCCCTCCCCGTGTTCTCGGAGCGGGCCTTCGCCCAGCTCCTCAAGGCCGAGGCGATCGCCGGTTCTCAGAGCGCCGCCGACCTCGCCGGCGACGAGAGCTACTGGACGGAGATCCAGCGCGCGTTCGACAGCGACCGGACGATGATCAACCTGAACAACGGGGGGATCTCGCCCGCGCCCACGCACGTGCTGGAGCAGATGATCCGCGACCTGCGCTTCGTGAACGAGCTCCCGGTGGAGCACAACTGGCGCATCCTCGAGCCGCGGATGGAGAGCACGCGCCGCGAGTTGGCGAAGGAGTTCGGCTGCGACACCGAGGAGATGGCGATCACGCGCAACGCCAGCGAGGGGCTCGAGATCATGATCCTCGGGCTCGACCTCCAGCGCGGCGACGAGGTGGTGATCACCAACCAGAACTACGGACGGATGATCACCACCTGGGAGCAGCGCGTGCGGCGCGAAGGGATCGTGCTCAAGCAGATCTCCTTCCCCGTGCCGCTCACCGATCCCAAGGTGTTCCTCCGCAACCTCGAGGCGGCGATCACGCCGCGCACGAAGGCGATCGAGCTCACCCACATCACGAACCTCACGGGGCAGATCCTCCCCATCCGCGACGTGATGCGGATCGCCCGGCCGCGTGGGATCGAGGTGTTCGTGGACGGCGCGCATGCCTTCGCGCACTTCCCCTTCACCCGCGACGAGCTCGACTGCGACTACTACGCGACGTCGCTGCACAAGTGGATGCACGCGCCGATCGGCGCCGGCTTCCTCTACGTGCGCAAGGAGAAGATCCCCAAGCTCTGGCCGATGATGGGCTCGGCGAAAGACCGCGAGGGGAACATCCGCAAGTACGAGGAGATCGGCACGCATCCGCAGGCGAACTTCAACGCCGTCTCGGTGGCGATCACCTTCCACCGCGGCATCGGCGCGGAGCGGAAGATC